>JAGQVC010000066.1 GCA_020438185.1 Bacteroidota bacterium | reverse complement strand
AATTCATTAAGATTTTTCGTAAATATCAAATTATGTTTGGTACTTTGTATCAGCTCAATACTGCCTTTCATGCGTTTTATTAACCTGCATACTCACCGCAAGCCCCTTTCTGAACATGAGATTGTAATTCGAAATGCCTATACCGAGCCTGCAACGAAACTCAAGAACCTCAATTACTTTTTAAGTTGCGGAATTCACCCCTGGTTAATTCAGAAAAATAAATTCAATAATATTTCACACCTGCACGAAGCTCTTAAATTACCTAATGTAATTGCTATGGGCGAATGCGGATTAGATCGCGTTAAAGGGGCTCCATTTAAGCTGCAATTAGCTACACTTGAATCACAGCTTGAAATTGTAAACGAATTCAATAAGCCAGTTATCATGCACGTGGTTCGGGCTTATTCCGATTTACCCGCACTTAAAAAGAAATACAATTTTAACGGAATTATTCATGGATTTAACGGGAATGAATATGAAATGAAAATGCTTATTGATCTTGGCTTCAAACTATCGTTTGGATATAGATTGTTTCTCGATCTTAAACTCATTAAATTATTCAAGGAAATTCCATCTGAAAATATTTACTTCGAAACAGATACAAAACCATTAACCATAGAGGATTTATATCGTCAGGCATGCTTAATACGAAACCAAAATCTGTATGAACTTAAAAGTGGAATTTTCAAGAATTTTGAACGCGATTTTTCTGTAGTCTTGCCCTGATGAAAAAAATTCCATCCTGGATGGGCCGCTCAGAGCTGATGATGGGCCCTGAACCAATTGAGAAATTAATGAATAGCCACGTATTGGTTGCCGGTTTGGGCGGTGTTGGCGGCATTGCCGCCGAAATGCTTGCAAGGGCCGGAGTTGGAAAAATATCGCTTGTTGATGCCGATGTGGTTGAAGAAACAAACAGGAATCGTCAGGCCGCTGCTCTCATCAGCACCGAAGGAAAACTAAAAACAGAAATAATTGCGGAACGAATCCGGGACATTAATCCCGACACAGAAGTAATAGTTCATTCCATTTTCTTGCGGGAAAAAATAACTGAAGAAATTCTCGATTTACACAAATACGATTACGCGCTGGATTGTATCGACACCTTGTCGCCTAAAGTGTTTTACTTAAGAGCCTGTGTGCTTCGAAATATACCTGTAGTCAGCTCCATGGGTGCCGGAGGAAAAATTGACCCTACGCAGGTTAAAGTTGATGATTTATACAAATCAAGGCATTGCAACCTGGCACGTTATGTTCGCAAACGGTTGCGCACACTTGGAATTAAAAAAGGTATTAAAGTGGTTTATTCACCTGAATTTGCCGATCCGGAACGCATAATTCCTGCGCCTGATGACAATCCCAAAAAGAGCATTATAGGCACTATTTCGTATATGCCGGCAGTTTTTGGATGCACTGCTGCTTCAGTTTGTATACGCGATTTGGCAGGCCTTAAAAGTTATAGCCCCGAAATACCTAAGAAAATAAAATAACAACTTATTGGGTTCTCGGCGTTGATCCGGGATGCGGCTTTACCTGCTCTTCTTCATTCTGCTCAGGCACAGGTGCTTCTTTGGGTTCTTCCTTATTTGTATTCTCCGCGCTGGCCGCGCGGGATGAAGACCCATCTTCTTCCAACTGAGAACGAGTTTCTTTCTCAAGGTCAGGTAAACTACGACCAATCTGATTTAATTCATCCCTCACCTTATTGCCTTCCTGCTGAATTTCCCGCTTAATTGAATCGGAGGCATCTTTAATTTCCCTAAGTCCGCGACCAAGTCCACGGGCCATTTCAGGAATTTTCTTCGACCCGAAAAATATCAGAACAAAAAGGAGAATGACTACTATTTCTCCCCCGCTCACATCAAAAAACAACAGCATAAAAAAAGAGTTCCGCACAAAGGTACGGAACTCTTTTTCTTAAAAATTATTATGTGAAATTACTTCTTCTCTTCTGCTTTAGCAGCCATCTGATCTGTTGCTACACGGCGGGTAAGGTCAACCACAACCGGCGAAGCAACAAATAGTGAAGTATAAGTACCAACAATAACACCGATAAGCATTGCAAAGGAGAATCCTCTGATGATTTCACCTCCGAAAATAAAGAGAATGATGAGTACTCCAATGGTAGACAAACCGGTTACAACTGTTCTTGAAAGCGTACTATTCAAGGCATTGTTAATTACAGTTGACAGTTCTTCATTTTTACTTCTAGTAAATCCTAAATACTCACGAATCCTGTCGAAAATTACCACGGTGTCATTGATTGCATAACCAACAACAGTAAGAATTGCCGCGATAAACGACTGGTCGATATCCAGCGAGAAAGGTAATATCCCATTGAAAATGGAGAAAATTGAAAGGATGAACAATACTACGTATGCCAGAGCTGCAATTGCACCTGCACCATATTGCCACTTGCGGAAACGAATAAGAAGGTACAGGAACAACACAAGTAGTGAGAACACAATAGAAAGCACTGCAGATTCCTTAATATCGTTGGCTACAGTTGGTTCAACTTTTCTTGAGAACAGAATTTCAGGCATTTTTCCATCAGGTGAAATCTTTGCCAATTCGGTAAGAACCTTATTTGCCACAATCGAATCTGCTGTTGTAGATTCATCCTCAACCATGAAGTCGGTTGTGATTTGTAACTGATTCGATGATCCGTAAACTTTAACATCCGGAGCCTGCTTCAACTCAGCATAAAGAGCCTGACGTGCTTTATCGGAAGGTACTGCCTCATCAAAACGAACAACATACGAACGGCCTCCTTCGAAGTCCACACCAAAGCCAAAACCTTTTGTGAACATAGAAACCAAACCGGCAGCGATTATAATTAATGAAACAATGTAGAAACGACGGCGCTGGTTGATGAAATCGAAATTACTTCCCTTAAGAACATTGGCTGTTAAAGGAATAGAGAAGCGCATCTCTTTGCCTCTTGATGCAAATCCGTCAAATACCAATCTGGTTATGAAAATTGCAGAGAATAACGATGTGCAGATACCAATTACCAATGTGGTTGCGAAGCCCTGAATAGGACCGGATCCGAAAATATAAAGAATAATACCTGTTAATAAGGTAGTTACGTTCGAGTCAATAATAGCCGAATAGGCATTTTTATAACCATCGGCAATTGCCAGCTTATAACCTTTGCCTGCGGCGAGTTCTTCACGAATACGCTCATAAATAAGTACGTTCGCATCTACCGACATACCAAAAAAATGGTTAACACGATACCGGCAATACCTGGTAAGGTAAGAACAGCTCCGAGTGATGTCATTACACCCATCAGGAAAAACACGTTTGCAATCAGGGCTAAGTCTGCAACCAGTCCACCGGTACTGTAATAGAATGCCATGAACAGGAATACCAGGATCAAACCTACGAACGATGAAATCAAACCATCGCTGATTGCTTCGGCACCAAGAGAAGGACCTACAACCGCTTCTTCAACGATTCTTGCAGGTGCGTCCATTTTACCTGAATTCAGGATGTTCGAAAGGTCTTCTGCCTCCTTAATTGTGAAATTACCGGATATGGAAGAATTACCGCCGGCAATTTCGCCCTGTACTGTTGGGAAACTGTATGCGTAATCATCAAGAACAATTGCAATGCTTTTCCCAACATTCTCTCCTGTCATACGCTTCCAGATTCCGGCTCCTTCGCCATTCATCGACATGGAAACTTCAGGTTTATTGTTCAACTGCCCGAAACTAAGTCTGGCGTCTGTAACAAATTCACCTGTCAGACGAGGCTTACCATCGCGCGGAACCTTGATTGCAAGAAGTTCAAACAGGTTACCTGCCTGATTAATTCCTTTAACCGACCAGATAAATTTCAAATCCTTTGGAAAGAGTGATTTAATCTCCGGCATGTTAAGTACTTCACGAACGCGACCGGTATCTTTGGTAAGTGCAAATCCAACAACAGGACCCGGGTTAAAGAATGAACCTCCATTCTCACCCTGAGAAATATTCGGGCTAAGAATCGCATAAAGTGGATTATCCTTAAGCGTTTGTTCCCTTAGTGCATCCTGAGAAGTATCTGCGGCAGCAACAGTTGTGTCGTTTGCTTTTGCAATTCTTTCCGCTAAAGTCAGGTTTGTATCATTCTCGGTGCTTGCTGCTTCTGCCGAAGTAGAATCAACCACAGCAGCTGTTGCAGCTGTTGTATCTGCTGCTGCCGGTGCAAGCCCTTCTTTGGCATCATTTATAGCTTTAAGTTTTGCGTTGGCAGCTTCGAAATACTGGAAAACATCTTTGTTATCCATGGTTTCCCAAAACTCCAGTTTGGCAGCTCCCTGAAGAAGCTTGCGCACACGCTCCGGTTCCTTAACTCCCGGAAGCTCAACAAGAATCCGGTCTGATGCTTCAAGACGCTGAATATTTGGCTGAGTTACACCAAATTTGTCAATCCTGTTGCGGATAACAGTAAATGCATTTTCAACCGATGACTGAACTTTTTTACGAAGTACGCTGATTACTTCTTCGTTGCTCATGGTTGAATTCACCACATCCTGCATGTCCTTATTACCAAAATAAGCTGGACTCGAAAGTTTCGCATCCGGATCCAATTCCTTAACGGCAGTGAGGAACAAATCGAGGTAGTCATCACCGCCGGATTTCTGACGCTGAGATGCAAGCTCAATTGCTTTGTTGAAAGTTTCGTCGTTACTGTAGTTTGACAATGAACGTAATACATCCGGAACAGCAACCTCAAGGGTTACGTTCATCCCTCCTTTTAGGTCAAGACCAAGATTCAGCTCTTTTTCTTTACACTCGCGGTAAGTATATTTCTTAATCAGAACGTTGTAAACCACCTCTCCGGCTATGGAGTCGATGTAAGCCTTTTCTTTGGCAGGATCACCTGCAGCATACGCACTGGCGTCCTTTTCAACACCACTAACTACCCAGGTAAATGACAATTCGAACAGACATACGAGCGCCAGAAGAATCGCGAAAAAGCTTATTGCACCTTTATTTTGCATCGGAATTATTGAATAAGTCTAAAAAATCGGACGGCAAATATAGAATAACCAAGTAGAATAAACAATTCAGTTATTTTATTCGGAACATTCTCATTTTGTTGGCCTTACACGCATTCAAAATAATCTGTGTTTTCATTTCATGCACAGATTCACGTCAATTCCAAGGCTTGAGCCCAATCCTTTTTAATTGCAAAGAAATTAACATCTTTGTACACAATGAACCGCTGCAAAATGACGAACAAATTGATTTGGTTGCTGCTCGTAATGACTTCCGCCGTTAAGGCGCAACAAACAATAACCGCCTTTGAAAGAAATGATGAACTGGTTGTTTACAACGAGCTGGGCCTGCCTTACGCCATGCCTACGGCCGGCGGAATGAATTACATTACTGCAGGCGCAATAGACCTGAATCTGGACGGCACCGACGATCTGGTGCTTTTTGACCGCACAGGCGACAAAGCCATTCCACTTGTGTGGGATAATTCGCCGGGAAATGAAGGCTATCACTTCGATTTCTCGTATGCCAATCTGTTGCCCCCGGCAAAATATTTTATGCAGCTTCGCGATTACAACTGCGACGGTAAAAAGGATGTTTTTGCTTTCCGCGACGGGGGATTCGAACTGTATAAAAACACCTCTACAGAACAAACAGGGCTTTCCTTTGAATATGTTACTTCTGCAGTAATGTCTTTCTATAACCCTGGTACTTTACCTGCTTACGTAATTCCGGTTGACGTGCCGGCTATCGAGGATATGGATGGCGATGGGGACCTCGATCTGATGTCATTCGGAATTCTTGGCACCTGCATCGAATACCACCGAAACTACGCCCAGGAAGAACTGGGACGCTGCGATACTCTTGTATTAAAACTCGAAACCGATAATTGGGGCAAATTCACCGAAAGCCTCTCAACCAATCAGGTTAACCTGAACGACAGCTGCGATTTGTTTGGAGGAAGACTAAGCGAACCTATACGCCACGCCGGCTCATCTATGGTTGCATTTGATGCAGATGGCGACAACGATAAGGACTTACTGCTGGGTGATATTTCTTACAGAACCATGGTAATGCTCACCAATGGCGGAACTAATACCAATGCATTGGTTACCGACCAGCAAGTGCCCTGGCCTGCGAATACTGCCTTTGTTAATATTTCGATTTTCCCGGCTGCTTCGTTCGTTGATATTGACCACGACGGAAACCGCGATATGGTTGTGAGTGCTAACAACGAAGGCAATTCTGAAACACTTCGCTGCCTTCATTATTACCACAACATTGCAAGCGATAATGCTCCGCAGTTTGAATACATTAAGAACACTTTATTTGTCGAGAATATGCCTGATTTCGGGGAAGGCAGCTATCCGGCATTTTGCGATATAAATAACGACGGATTGAAAGATCTCGTTGTGGGTAATTATGGTTATTACCAAAACGACGGCTCATATAAACCGCAATTGGCCTATTTCGAAAATGTTGGCTCGGCAAGTTCACCTGAATTCACATTAATAACACGCGATTATGCCGGTCTTTCAACCCTGGGCGGCAATGCGCTTAATTATTGTCCAACCTTTGGCGATGTGGATGGCGACGGCGATGAAGATATGCTGGTAGGAACTTCGGATGGCAGAATTTTCTATTTCGAAAATGTAGCTTTACCGGGCGCAGTGGCGAATTTTATCTTTCAAACAGCCGATTTTCAGAGTATTGATGTTGGAACTTTTGCGGCTCCTCAACTCGTGGATGTGGATCAGGATAATCTGCCTGACCTGCTGGTTGGAGAAACCAATGGAAAGATTCACTATTTCCGGAATACCGGGACCCTGCAAAATATGCAGTTGGTAGAAATGAATGATTTCTGGGGCGGTGTTAATGCAGCCCTGCCGGGTGAACCAAACGGTTTTTCTATGCCGGTTCTGTTCAGAAAATCGGGCGTGAGTTACCTCATTACCGGAAGCCAAAGTGGAAAATTTAAACTTTACAGTGGAATCGACGGGAATCTGGATGGTGCGTTTATCCTGGAAGATTCACTGTTGTTGGGCGGCCGCTACGGCGAGCGTAGTGCCATGGCGCTTTATGATATTAACGGCGACTCCTATCCGGATGCAATAATTGGCAACTACTCCGGTGGCATCAGCTATTACCAGGGTATTTTCCCCAGCTTTTCCGCTGCCGCGGGATATGAACTGCCTCAGCTGAAAATCATCCCGAATCCGGGCCGCAACTCTTCAATTTACTCTTCCGAGGCACATTTCCATTCTTACACGCTCATGGATTTATCCGGAAGGGTAATCAGCTCCAAAAGCTTCGCTCCTACATCATTCATTCAAATAAGCGAAGAGTTGCCAGCCGACGGATTGTACCTGGTGCGCGCAGAAACCAGCCGGGGTCCGGTTACATTGAAATGGATTGTTAAGTGAGTGCCGATTTCTGGATTGAAAAACTGAAGCTGGAGAAACATCCTGAAGGCGGCGCCTTCAGAGAAATTTACAGAAGTCCCGTCAAGGCAGGCTTGCCAATGTGTGATGGTGCTATTTCGAACAGAAATCTCTCAACCGGCATCTATTACCTGCTGCAGGCCGGAGAGTTTTCTGCCTTCCACCGAATTCGTTCCGACGAAATCTGGCACCATTACGATGGAGGTGATTTAATGATTTATGTGCTCCATCCCGATATCGGGCTCGAAATCAAATACCTGGGGAAAAACCACCCGGATGCGGAACTTCAGTTATGTGTGCC
>JAGQVC010000065.1 GCA_020438185.1 Bacteroidota bacterium | reverse complement strand
TCTTCGGCCAGTCGGCCGGAAGCCCATGCTACACTTGCCTTTTGTTGCGAAGCCAGTGCAAATTGATCCTGATCTTCGCGAGAGATATTATACATATCGACCAGGTTTTCGGCGGTTTCTCCCATTGCATCTGTGCCGTATAATTCGTGCATTTTGGGATTGATAAAAAAAAAAAAAAAACTGGAATCGTACATTTTGGAATCGGTTCCGTAAGCCGATGAAGGCTTGGACACTACCAGAGGTCCACGAGTCATGTGTTCAACGCCACCGGCAATGAATAAATCTCCTTCGCCCGTTTTAATAGCGCGAGATGCATTGATGATTGCCGCCAGACCTGAGCTGCAAAGCCGGTTGACCGTTTCGCCGGGCACGGTTACAGGCAAGCCTGCAAGCAGCAAAGCCATTCGGGCAACATTTCGGTTGTCCTCGCCGGCCTGATTGGCACAGCCGAGAATTACATCTTCATATGCATCAAGCGGAATTTCAGGATGTTTTTCGCAGAGTTTTTGGATAACCAGTGCAGCGAGATCATCGGTGCGAACCGGTGATAAAGTTCCCTGGTAACTGCCAATTGGCGTGCGAATGCCGTCAATAATGTATGCTTCCATAGAGTTAAGCGCGAACGGAGATTTTGGGGTTTCCGTTAACGGGCTTCAAAAGTAGGAAGAAATTTAGAAGGGTTGTTCGAATGGATAGGGTTCAAACTATGCACACTAAACGCTTCTTTTAATAAATCCGCTGGGTGTTGCAGGTGGGCTTGAATTCCCCAACTTAAGTTATTCCCAAACCTTATCGCTGCGATAAACAGTTCCTTTAAACAGGGCGACCAGTTTTGAACCGGAACGCAATTCAATCCTGTAAAGCGCAAATCGGTTTTTGAGCGATTCCTCAATTGCAATTGCTTCCAAATTGTCCCCTTCTCTCAAAGGTTCAATATGATTAATGGAAGTATCCACGCTGAGTGCTTGTCGTCCGTGTCCGTTTGAAGCAAATGCCAGAGCGCTGTCGGCAATGGCATAAGAAATTGCGCCATGAGCTATTCCAAATCCATTGAGCATTTCCTTCCTGATACGCATTTTTAGTTTGCAGGAACCCGGCTCAACATGTTCAACAGTTATTCCCAGCCACTGGCTGAAATAATCACTGTGCATCATTTTATTTACAATATCGGCAGCTTCCATAATTAAAAGAAAGTCTGATTATTTCTCTTCATCCTGCGAAGCAGAGCCGAACAACGGTAGCGATCTTCGTGATACTCATTGTAAAGCTCATCCAGAGCATCAACAATACGTGCTATTCCAAACTCATCAGCCCAGGCCAGCAATCCCTTCGGATAATTAACGCCTTTGGTCATTGCATCATCGATAGAAGCAGGATCCGCAATATTAAATAAAACAGCATCAGCAGCTTCGTTGATGAGCATGACCAAAATCCTTTCAAAAATTGATTTAAGCAATACTTCATTAATATCCGGATGCGGCAAAACGGCCCCTTCCTGGTAATTGTAGTAGCCACGACCGGTTTTCCGGCCTAAAAACCCGGCTTCTGAAAGACGCTTTTGAGTGAAAGCGGGTTTATAACGCGGATCAAAATAAAATGCTGTGAATACGGATTCGGTTACGGCATAATTCACATCGTTCCCAATAAAATCCATTAATTCAAAAGGCCCCATCCGAAATCCTCCAAGTGTTTTCATGGCATGGTCGATTGTGGCAAAACCGGCAATTCCTTCTTCATAAATACGTAGTGCTTCCGAATAGAACGGCCGTGCCACACGATTAACAATAAACCCGGGAGTGTCTTTGGCAACTGCAACAGTCTTGCCCCACGATCGAATAGTAGCAACGGCCTGATTCAGAATAATGGGGTCCGTTTGAACTGCGGGAATTACTTCTACCAGCTTCATAAGCGGGGCCGGATTAAAAAAATGAATACCTACAACACGTTCGGGAATGCGACAAGCCGCGGCAATGGATGCTATGCTGAGAGAGCTTGTGTTTGTAGCCAAAATGCATTGTTCAGAAACAAGATTTTCAAGCGACTGAAATAAAATCCGTTTAGCTTCCGGTTTTTCAATAATAGCCTCAATAATTAATTCGGAATGTAAAACCTCTGAAAGTTGGTAGGCCGGCTTAATCCGATTCACAATTTCTGCTGCATTTATTTCGGTTAATTTGCCTTTTAAAACCAGCTTTTCATATTGTGATTTAATATTTTCTACAGCGCCCGAAAGAGCCGACATGTTTGAATCGTGCAATAAAACTTCACATCCCGCGGCAGCGGCTACCTGAGCAATTCCGCTGCCCATAGTTCCCGAACCAATTACAGCTACCTTTTTAATTTCCATTTATTTTAAATAAATATTTCTTTGAGAATTAATTACCATTAAATACCGGCTTTATTTTTTCTACAAATGCGGTTACCCCTTCTTTGTAATCCTTGCTGGAGCCGGCTTCAATTTGCCATTTACTTTCGGCTTTAAGTTGTTCTTCGAGCGTATTTCCGAGACTTTGATTGAATAATTTCTTGGTTAATGCCAGCGCGTAAGTTGGCATCTTGCTTAATTGAGCTGCAGTTTGCATGCATGCTTCTTCAAAACCATCGGCAGGCAATACTTTATAAACCATGCCCATTTTTTCGGCATCTGAAGCATTTACTTTGTCTCCCAACATACACAGGGCAAGCGCTTTCTGAAAACCTATTAATCGTGGAAGGAAGAAAGTCCCGCCGGAATCAGGCACCAGACCAATTTTTGAAAAAGCCTGAATAAATGAAGCATTTTCTGAAGCAAGGACGAGATCACACGCGAGAGCGATATTCGCACCAGCTCCTGCAGCTACGCCATTGACAGCTGCAACAACAGGTTTCTCCATATTTCGGATTCGCTGAATGATTGGATTGTAGTGCTCGTCAAGAATAGCTCTGAACCCCGGATTGAGTTCCGGGTCTGTTACTTCCTTTAAATCTTGTCCGGCGCAAAAGGCTTTGCCATTTCCGGTAATCAAAACAGCACGCACAGATGAATCTGCAGCGCATTTATCCAATGCTGATTGCATGGAAAAGGCCATTTCGCGGTTAAAACTGTTAAAAACATCGGGGCGGTTAAGTCTGATTACACCAACACCCTGATTTACTTCATATTGTATAGAACTCATTTGCATATTTTATCCATGCAAATTAAGCAAGCTTTGCGGATTAATCCTGAAAAAGCACAAGTAATTCTTCATGCCAAATTCAATTGACCAAACCTTTCATTTATGCTGATTAAAACCAATCGGAGTTCGTTCTATGTATTTAGGGTTTAATAAATTCTCGATTATTTTATAAATATTGCTGATATGTCCCTCATGAATTTGATTGGTCTGAGATAATTCCTCTATTCGGGAAAGAAGATCAGAGTAATCTACAGACCACTTTCTCAGATTCACAAATACTCACATGATCGAAATATTGACATTTATCGCAATCTGACTGTTTAATACAGAAGACAACATGGCAACACCCAATTCGGTAAATACATAGGGCGTCACCCTTCGACCACCCCATTCTACATGAGACTGAACACTTGAGGTCGCAAATTGCGACTTCAAGTCTTGCCATTCTTCAGAATTTAATTGAAACATAAAATCTGCAGGAAAACGCTCAATATTTCGTTTAACCTGTTCATTCAATCGTTTGGTTTCAACACCATACAATTTGGCGAGATCGCTATCAAGCATCACTTTTTGACCCCGTACCTGAAAAATGGATTTCAGAATTCGTTCCGGAATTAAATCAACATCAGAATTCATATAAAGCTTAGTCAAATATTTAAAAAATGAAAATACGCTAAGCTGCAAAAGAGAATTCTGCCTTGCTCATTCAAATACGAACATGGCTGTTAATAAAGGTTTTGATAAAATTGTATTCAGATTATATACTGCTGGATGTAAGCCTATTAAAAATCACCTCAAACATTTAAAATAATCGAATGGTTCTTTGCAATCTTCACATCGAAGCAAAGCCTTACAGGCTGTTGAACCAAATTGGCTTATCATAACAGTATTTGTAGAACCACACTGCGGACAGGGCACAACTTTTTTATTGCCAAGCAAAGCCGATTTATCAGCATCCGGATTCATGGGTGGCGCTATTCCATATTTTAAAAGTGCGTCGCGCCCGTGCGGGGTAATCCAATCAGTAGTCCAGGCAGGCGAAAGAATTAATTTAACCTGAGATGAAAAACCTGCTTTTTCCAGTGCTTTTTTAATATCATCCCCTATTACATCCATAGCGGGACATCCACTATAAGTTGGTGTAATTTCAACAAATGCTTCAGAATTTATTATTCGAGCAGACCGCACTACACCCATGTCAACAATTGACAATACAGGTATTTCCGGATCAGCAATTTGCTTTAAAATCGGCAATAATTCAGGTGCGATATGTTGTAAATTATCCAATTACCAGGTCATGTTGGGATAAGTTCGCTGCATGTATTGCATTTCGGTTAAAATATAACCCATATGCTCTGTGTGAATTCCCTGTTTTCCACCCTTTTGAAAATACTTTTGTTCCGGAACCGGGATAGTGGCTTCGTTTAAAATTGAAGTTAACGCTCCGTAATACTCATCCCGAAACGATTCAGGATTTACGCCAATTCCGGCATCAGCCATTTCAATTTCAATTGGAGCTGCTGTTACCAGCTCATTGGTATAAACCCAAAGATCCTGAACAGCCTGAGTGATTTTATTATGACTTTCTTCGGTTCCATCGCCGAGACGAATTAACCAATCTGAAGAAAACCTAACGTGATAAGTTACCTCCTTAATTGCCTTTGATGCAATGGCACGCAAGGTTTCATCGCTGCTATGCTGCAACTTTTGCAGAAATAATAAATGAAAATGATCGTAAAAACACTGCCGTGCAATTACATACGCGAAATCAGTATTTGGCTGTTCAACAAGAAGGGCATTTTTATATTCATTCTCAACCCTTAAAAATGCAATTGTATCTTCTGTTGCCTCAGCACCGGTAAGTGAAGCGGCATATTGAAAATAGCTGCGTACCTGACCAAATAAATCAAGGCTAATATTCGTCAGCGCAATATCAGTTTCAATAGTTGCAGCATGTCCGCAAAGTTCACCTAATCTTTGAGCAAGAATCAGGTTATTATCTGCAATTTGAATTACGTAAGCGGCTAGTGTTTTATTCATCATTTATTGATTTAATTCAAGAATAGCACGATCAAGTATCTCATCGTGTTCAAGGTCGTTCCAGTTAAAAGCAACGGCAATATCAGGCGGGACGCCGGACTCAGCAAAATTTTTATAATTGAGGTCAAGAATCTGAGTTACGCTAAAGCGATATGTCCAGCCGTTTGGCAACTGACCTCCGTTTGGTAGTCCACCACCACCGCCGGTTGTATCTCCAACCAGCGAAATATTGTCAAATGCTTTTGTAAGTAATGAGAAAAAAGTGGATGCGCTGTATGAACCTCTGTCGCAAAGTACTATTACCGGTTTGCTATAAACGTCTCCGTCGTGCGGGTTTATATAAAACGGTGCGGGTTCAGTAAAATCGTTGTGGTTTTCCCCGTTCCGGGTGATGGAATAAGCTGCCAGGGTTCTTGAAGGAGCAAAGCGTTCAAGCAGTAAAGGAATATTAAACACGCTTCCTCCCCCATTTTCCCTGATATCCAGAATTAAGCCTTTGGTTTCTGAATAACGTGAAATAATAATATCCAGATCCTGCTCTTTAATTTCTGAAATAAAAGAACTATAACGAACATAAGCAACTCTTCCGCTATCAATGAACCCGTGTTTGAATGCACCTGTGTATCTGGGTTCGCTCAGATAATTTTCATCTATAGTGCGTGCGTTATACGATTTATTGTAATTAATGGAAACGTTGTAAACAGAAATATTAAAAGGAGAAAAAAGATTGACATGATCATCACGCAGCTCATTGAGCATTCCGGCCAGAAAATGAAACAATTCTTCTTCTGTTAAATCAGAATTAATTGAATCAGAATATCTCATTCTGACATCGTTCCAGTCAATATTCTTCAACTCAAAATAGGAGTATTTCTTATCAACCTGATCCCATAAATAATTAAAATTATCCCGCGGATCACTGCTGGCCAGATCTTTCTCCAGCAGAATTTTTTCACATCCTGCTATTCCGAATAATGAAATCCCCAGTAATATGATAAGATAAATTCTCATTTTCTGAAGAGTAGCATTGAATAGGTGAAAGTATGAACAACCATCTGAAATCGCTCATATTTACCGGGAGCATGAATTAAATCCCATGAATAAACCCAACGATCAGAATACTTATTCTTCTTATTTAAAATCCATTCCAGCTTTGTATTAATTCTGAAGCCATTCAAACTCCAGGAATGATTTGCTAGCAGGAATTGCAATCCATTGGTTTGCGAACCGTTGAATTCGGAAAAGCCCGAATAGGCATATCCCGGGCGATAATTAAAATTGAGAAAACCGGCGTTAATTTGGAAACAGAGCATTCTGTAAACATCTTTTTTGCGTTTAAAAAACAAGAACGCTTTTCCCTCACCGGCTTTTTTCGAGAAATCCTTTTCAATTCTCCCGCTTGCCATCAAATTTGCCAGCGCTTCAATTCCGGAGCCGTTATTTCCCAAATCTGAATTTATTCTAAAATTAAATCGCGATTGAAGCGAAAGCCCGAACCAGGTTTCGCTCTTTAATTTGGGGAAATTCCTTTTTCGTAAATAATCGAAATGTACATTCCCCGAATATATTCCTGATGAAGAAATTACGATGTACTCGGTTTTCATTGGTACTCTTGCGGAACTAATACCAGCCAGGGCTTCAATACCTATTTCCCGTCTTGATTTTTCTTTTACCCTCGGCCAGCCCATATTTACTGAAACTGCACTGGCATCATAAAACAAGGGAGATGTTGCAAAATCGCGGTGTGTAACGTTGGCGTAACCAATTCCGGAATAATAATTAGAATACATCAACGAATAATCTCTGAATCCAGGCATACCTGTGCTATCGCTTTCATATCGCTGCAAAGCAGCTGATGAAATTTTACAGCCAAATAAAAATGCTGCAAATAAAACCGATGCAATTCTGAGATTCACAATTTTACATGTGTTTTACCTCATCGGGTAAATTGTAAAAAGTCGGATGGCGGTAAGCTTTGTCTGCAGCTGGTTCAAACAATTCTCCGTTTTCATCCGGATTGGAGGCTGTAATCTGAGAAGAAGGAACAACCCAAATGCTCACGCCCTCATTTCTGCGGGTATAAACGTCGCGGGCATTCTCGAGCGCCATTTTTGCATCCGAAGCATGCAGACTTCCACAATGACGATGTTCAAGTCCGTTTTTACTGCGAATAAAAACTTCCCATAAAGGCCAGTCTTTCATAATTTTTTAGTTTAAAAGTGAAAAGTAAAAGGTGAAAGTGTATAGTTGAGCAGGTGAATAAATAGTTAATGAAATTGGTTCATGTCATGCGCCAGTTGCACATTCTCTCACCAATTCAACATTATGCTGATTTTCTATGCTCCGCTTTGATAGCTTGCTTAGATGCGTAGGCATTTGCGGCCTCACGAACCCAGGCACCATTTTCCCAGGCCGATTTGCGTGCATTTAATCGCTCGCGGTTGCATGGTCCGTGGCCATGAACAACCTGCCAGAACTCGTCCCAGTTAATTGCTCCAAAATCATAGTGACCGCGCTCTTCATTCCATTTTAAATCCGCATCCGGAACTTTTAATCCGATAAGTTCGGCCTGAGGAACTGTTTGATCCACAAAAGCCTGACGCAATTCATCATTTGTTTTACGCT
>JAGQVC010000064.1 GCA_020438185.1 Bacteroidota bacterium | reverse complement strand
TTTCTGATAAATCTTAAAGGAATTGAATTCAGGAACCTCCTGCGACAGTTCAAGTTTCCAGACCGTAGAGGCATTTTTACTCAGTACCAATGCTGCTTCATCCTTATCGCTTAGAAGAGCGGATAGTCTTTCCAGCAATACCTTGGCATAAATTGATCCGCTCGCACCTGTTACAGCTACAGCTATTTTCATATTCTACTTTATTGAAAGCTATAAAATAACCTGAACATAATGCTTTTGTTCAACTGTCCCTTATTCAACCGAAAGCTTGTTTGCTGATCATAATTTCTCACCGGCAGGATGCTGTTAGATGCTCTTACGTTAAGTGCCCATTTTTCTGCAAATCGCCAAATCAGACCAACATTTCCCGAAAAATCAAAACGCTTAAACTGCTCTCGGGCAGACAATACTCCAACGTATTCCCCATTTATATCTTCCTCATGGTTACCAAGAAAAACACCTACGGAAGGACCGGCTTCTATTCTCCATTTGGGTTTCACGCTATAGCTAACTACAAGCGGCAATTCGATATAGTGTATCCTTAACAAATAATAATCAGTTGCCGGATCTTCAGGTCCCGGAACATTCTTACTTCCCTTCCCGAGGTAGGCCATTTCCAGTCTCCAGTCAATTTTTTCATTTATTTCCCTTTTAACGAATAATCCTCCATTAGGACTTAACCGATCAAACCCTCCCAAGTTATCGCCTGAAATTTGACTGGTATTGAAACCTAATACAAATCCGGCTTCAAATTTCTTCTGCGCAGAAACCTGCCCAGAAAGTATAAAAAGAAAAAACCCGGAGCTTAAAAGCAACCGGGTTAAAAATTTTAGTAGCATGAATTACTGGATTTTAGCTTCCTCAACCTGCACAACTTCTTTTGAATCGGACTTATAGACAACAGCTACAACAGCTACGTTTGAAGCATCCCACTCTGTTGGAATTGTATAATTTGCATTGGTGATCAGTTCATTATTAGCAACATAGCCGGAACCCACCCCTAAAACGTTACCCCATGCACCGTTCATACTTCCACGCAGAACATGTCTGTGATTGTATTCGTCGATATGTGAATCCTCGAGACTGTAATCCTTTTGTGGTGCAACTATTCCATCTTCAGTAAGGTAATACACAATTTTAAGCTCTTCATCGATGTTCTGAAGTATGGTTGTTTTTACCTCAACGTTTAACTCCCGGTTGGATTCATTAAAATCCGGAGTGATACGAATGAAGGCTTCGGGGGGTGTATTAAGCAGAGTCGAAACTTTAGATGCCCAGTCAGTATGCTGCACAATTGTTAAACCGTCGAAGGATTTGCGGTTGACCAAGCCATTTGGCAAGCCGGCAGAAGAATTACCAAAGAACTGATCCAACTCATTCCCGACCTCAGTTCTAAAATCTTCAGGATAAGAAGAACCAACAGGAACAGCAAAAAAACCTGCATGAACTCCAATGGCAACTATCTGGTTCCCATAAAGGTTGTGAATTTGTTCAAGAGATTCTGCCGCCCGGGGACAATTCCCGCAGGTATGACCGGTATAATCTTCAATCAACACCTTTCTTACAATTTGTTCGGTGGTATCACCACCTGACTGCGATCCGGAACCGTTTGTTCCAAAAGGCCCTTCAACTTTGTCGCAGCCTGTAATCAGTATGGCTGCAATAAATAAGCTTACAAGTTTGAAGTTCATATGATTAAGTTTACTATAAAATTATAAAAGAAATTTCAATTAGAAGGAACTTAGAATGGAGATTGAAAAGCCATTACTTGCCGGCACATTTCTGCACACACCTCCAACACAGAATATTCCGGCACGCTGACGACCATATTGAACCATAATTCTGTTGCCCTTATAGTTATATCCGGCGTTTCCGGTTACATAGTGAATTCTCAAAGTTGAATTTGGATTTCCGTAATTATACTGATCCAGAACCGCAACAAACCAATTGGGTGAATAGGTATATTCCAATAATCCCATTGCCCAGCTACCCAAGTCCTGTTCAGTGATTAAACACTGTGTTTCGAGACGAATCGTATGGCGTTTCGCCAGTTTATATGAAATATCAACAACGCCCATGTTTGCGTAGATTGTACCAAATCCGGTCAGCCCCTGCACAACGTCTTTGTTGTAAACCCAGTTCAGATACATGAGATTCATTTTGAGTTTAGCATTGAACTTCTTATGGATTTCAACATGAAAGTCTCTGAAGAACATATCTCTGGAAGCCATGAAGAATGGCGAAAAATATCCAAGTGTATCGTTAGTTACAGAACGTTTTATAATGCCGTTTGTTCCGGAAAAATTGACGGTAATTTCAGTACCATATTTACCACCCAGCTTAGAACCTTTTTTAATTCTGTATGTAAGCTCGGCCTGAAAGCCCATCTCCCCATTGGGCTGCGTTGCATATGGGTAAATGGTTGCCGGAAGATTGTACGTGTGTTGTCTGGTCATAGCCGGCAGGAAATTAATATTGGCTCCAATTCCTGCAGCTGTTCTGTCAGAGCGAAAATCAAAATTATCCAGCCGCTTTGCGGCTAGAAGCAGACCAAAGCCCTTGGTTGAGTATGTTGATGTGACAGAAAGAGCCTGACCTTCTTTATAGATTAACCCGTTTGTGGCGTTTGGATCATTGTACTTGTATCCATATTCTGCCAGAAAATTGAATTTGCCTCTAATAATGTTCATTCGAGCATCAAAGGCACCTACATTTTCCGGTAAATTATAAATCGGATCCTGGTCCGATTGGTAGCGGCTAACCATTCCACCACCGATAATTACCGTTGTTTTCTTCTCTTTCTGACTTGAAATTAGCTCATTGAAGTTAATTTCTCCATCAAAGCCCCGAACAATTCCGGGACTTAACGTGAAAAAGGTTCTTTGACGTGCAATTAGTCCTTTCAGGTAAACTCCCTTTACAGGTTGATATCTGACTCTTACTCCTTCGAAAGCATTGTCATAACCTAAACCTCTTTCTTCGTATGCTCTTAAAATAAGTCCTCCTCCAAACTGTTCGTAGAAATTTCCTACTGTAGCTTCGAGCTGGTCGTTTTTATAGCTTGCGAATCGAAAAGGGATTCCGGTTCCTTTGTAGCGCGGGTCAAATCCCTGCATTACGTTCAGGTAACTTTCATACCTGAGCCCCGCTGAAAATTCTCCTCTGGTATACCAGAGATTCATAAATCCATTGGTGAGTACTTTTTCTGGAACAACCGGGGCCCCAATCAAAGAATCTCTGTTGTAATATTGTGCATCCAGCTGAAAATTGCCATGCAATTCGCCTGCGTCGTTTGCTTGTTGCGCAAACGTGTCGAAAGATAGAAAACCAAGACAGAAAAGCAGAAACAGCCTGAAAGCACAGGTAGCTGTATTTTTCATTCTTCAGAAACTTCCTGTCCGGCAACAAGCTTTTTAATTAATTCGTATAAATGCTCCTCATCTCCTTCAGCGTAGCTGTTATGCTGCCAAACAATCTGATTGTCCTTATCTAAAAGAAATGTGTGTGGAACAAGATTAACATTTAATGCCCGCTTCAGGTCTGCATTCATATCCAGATAAACCTCATAATCCCAACCTTTACCGTTTACAAAGGGCGCAACCTTGGTTTGATTCCTTGCATCGTCAATGCTAATTGCAATCAATTTAACGCCGGTTTCTTTTTGCCATTCGTCATACACTTCCGAAATATTGGTTAGCTCAGTAACACATGGCTTGCACCATGTTGCCCAAAATGAAATGACAATTGGAGCATCCCCGTTATCAAAAGTGGACGAATTAACAGATGTACCATCAATTGATTTAAGGTCAACTGCAGGAAGAGGCCTTTTGTTGTCCAGAATCTGAGAAAAGGCAAAAGCCGGTAACAGGAGTAAAAGTAGAGAGTATATTTTCTTCATTTTATTATGTCTGTAAAACTCAAAAAACCGGGAGTTCCCCGGTTTTTTGAGTTGTGGTTGAATCCGGAAAAATTAACGATTTACGATAACGCTTCTTGTTGACATTTTATTGCCGGAAATCATTTGAACCATGTAAACGCCATTGCTCAAACCTTCTGTTGATACATTGAAGTTCTGGTATCCTGTAGCTCCGGAAGCAAAAGCCTGGCTTGCTACTTTCTGACCAAGTGAATTGAAGATATTCACCTGAAGCCCTTCAGAACCCTGAAGATCTGCACGTACGAACAGATTATCAGCTACCGGGTTAGGGAATAATTTAACATAAAGTTCTTCCGGAGTAGCAGTTGATAGAACAACTGACTCGTCGATTGCAGCCTGGAAAACCTGACCTGTTGTTGTATTCTGAACCCAGGCTACGATAGTTACTCCATCGAAGTTAGAACCCCAAAGGTTGTAATTACCTTGAGCAACACTTCCAAAAGTAGCATCAAATGAACGTGATTCTGTAACACTATTTCCTGGTGTCATAGCAGGCAGAGTAATACCATTTCCTGTTGACATCATTTTACGCATTACGTAGTGGAAATCTGTTTCACCATTTGTACCGCTATCATTGTAATGGTCTTCGGTAAGAGCAATGAACAAACGTAATCCGGCAGGGAAGTTTGCATATGGAGTTGCAGTTACTTCTGCAGTGATTGTATTTCCATAATAAACAGCGTTAACCTGAATGTCGATTACAGCAATTCTATCAGCTGCATTATCAAGGTCAGCCTGAGTTCCACCCATTCCGTAACCGTCAATGTAAGCATCAGGAATTCCTGTTACACCATAGAATGCACGACGTGTTTCACCGTCAGGATTGTAGCTTTTGTCTGTACCTGGTGATGGCCAGTCCATCTGATATTTTACAGCGGCAACCAATCCGTCAGGAAGGTTTGTATGGTTTGTTTCGAGAAGTGGAATAAATGTAGCGTTAAAAGATGCACATGGAGGACAAGTGTTAGAAGAGAATTCTTCAACCAGTGGAAGTGCGGTAACAGATTGAGTAGCGATATTAACTGTTGCAGATGCGCTATTGTCGTTAGGTGAACTGTCAGCTGATCCATTAGGCATTGAAATAGAAAGCGCTACAGAGTATGTACCCGGAGCAGTTGCATTCCATGCGGTTGGATGAGTAAAATCATATGAAGTTAAAGGAGCAACGCTGATTCCGTTTAACATACCGGTTACAGGCGTACCTCCATCAACAGAGTAAGAAACGCTTAAAGAAGTTATAGTTTGAACACCTGAATTGTAAAAAGTTCCTGTTACAGGAACATTACCCATTACAGCATACTCAACCATATTGTTTGAAGTAAGAGACACATCAAGATCTGAAGGCACGAATACAGATACGTCGTCCAAACCAAGTCCGTATGTCCAACCGCTTCCGTCATTGTAATAGAATCCAATGCGAACATCAGCATTACCGGCATAGCTTGAAATGTCTGTGGTAATGCTTTGCCAGCCGGCAGCACCCTGAAGTGACATTACATCTGTCCAGGTAGTTCCGGCATCTGTTGACACTCTTACTTTAGCGCTTTCAGTAGCTCCGTTGTAAGAACCTGCGTAGAAAAATGCCTTGAAAGAAAGGTAGGCATTAGATACACCAGACATATCAATTGCCGGAGTAGAAAGCAACTCATTGGATTTATCGCAATTGCAGCCGTCATCATTGGTCGCAACAACCCTTCCGTTGGCAGCAGGAATAGTCCATGTTGAGCTTGAAAGACCTGAGTTTGTACCAGACTTAAATCCTCCGTCTGTTGCTCCTGTAGTCTGTGTCCAGGTCGCCGGAATGGCGGTGCCGCTTGTTGAGTTGAAGTCTTCTGAGAAGAGGGTTTGGGCTGATGCTGAACCGACAGCACCCAAGAACAACAAGCTGAAAAGTTTAGTAAATGAATTTTTCATTGTGGTTGTGTGATGATTGAATTGAATTTGATATTTGAACTGCTAATGTAAAATGTTTTTCCATGTCAAATGCAAACTTTTTTATATTTGTACTGATTTAAAGAAAATAAACCACCTAACATTCCATTTCCATGGTAAATAAGTACCTGAAAATAGTTAATTCCATCATCGCAATTCTGCTTTTCGCGGGCTTATCAAATGCGCAAAGCTTTCAGCTTGAAAATGTTCACGGCAATGTTTTCGGGGCAGTTGAAGATGATCTTGAAGCCCATGCCTACCTCAGAAACATTTCTGATCAAACCAGAAGGGCATATGTTAAAAGTGAAGTAGTTAATCTGGTTAGTGGTCACGAAACCTTTTTTTGCTGGGAAGAATGTTATTTCCCGGGAGTAACGGTTTCTCCAACTTATATTGAACTTGCCCCAAATGAAGTAGTTGAGTTATTTCATGGTTATCTCAGACCAAATAGTGTAGTTGGGGTTTCTTCTGTTAAATTCACCTTCTATTCTTCCTCTGACTCTACAGATGCAGTTGATTTTACAGCTGTTTTTGATGCCACGCCGGCTACAGTTAATTCTGTTTCTTCAGAACCTGCATTAAATGCATTTCCTAATCCAGCTGATTACAGAATCAATATAGCGTTTGAAAACCTGAAGGGTTCAGACAGAATGATTGAAATTTATAATATGCTTGGAGTTAAAGTAGGACAGGTTCAGCCTGAGACAATAAATGGATCTGTTGTATTCAACACTTCTACACTCAAACCAGGTGTTTATTTCTATATGGCTCGTTCCGGAGGAAAATTAACAAAACCCGGAAGATTCACAGTAAAACGATAAGCAATTTACGATTTTCTTAAGGCCGGTTTTTCCGGCCTTTTTTATATATTTAAATGGATATAACTCCGTATCACTGGATTTTTGCGGGCCTGTTTATGGTTGCTTTTGTAGCTGTAATGTTTTACACATACAGGAAAGACAGAAAGGTGAACCGAAAACAATTTGGCAATACAATGTGGGTAGCCTACCTAATTGGCGGCGGAATCATTCTGCTGATTATTATAAAATTTGCGCTGAGAAACCTAAGCGATTAGGTTACGACTCTTTAAGCACTTCAATAAGTTCTGACAACATCATAGCGGTTGCACCCCAAACCTTTTCACCATCTATTTCGAAATACGGTATTTCGACACCTGCCCTTGGATATATGTTTTCTGAAAAACTGATTTCTAAGTTTAGAAGGTGTTTCACAGGGTATTCTATAATACGCTGCACTTCCCGAGGGTCAGGTTTAAAGTCAAACTCATCTTCTATCCAGCCAACCACTGGAAAAACCTGCATTTTGCTAACCGGAATATGAAGGGGACTCAAACGGCCAATAATGCTGACAAGATTAACTGGAATTCCGGTTTCTTCATTTGCCTCGCGCAGGGCCACATCAACTGGGTTTGATTCATGGGGTTCGAATTTGCCCCCGGGAAAGCTAACCTGAGCACTATGAATGCCATCGTACTGAGCGCGCAGGGTTAATACGACGAACATTTCTGAAGTTTTTTTAACCAAAGGAACCAGCACCGCTGCCCTTCTGAATTCCTCTACTGCTCCCAGAGCACTTCTGCGACCAACAGGAGCCAGCTTCCACTGGGCTTCTTCCCCCGGCAGGGGAAATGAAAAAAGCCTGAGTAAATTTTCTTTGCTGAACATGAATCCTGCAAATTTACTCGTTAGTTCCCCTTAAACCCATTTATCTCCCTTAATATATGTGTTGATATATGTTGGCAATGGCAATGAGTACATTTAGTTTTGACATTATCTTTGGGCCTGCATGAAATTCGCAAATCCACAGTTTTTGTGGGCACTCTTCAGCCTTATTATTCCAATCCTGATTCACCTATTTCATTTCAGGCGATTCAAGATTGTTTATTTTACCAACGTAAGATTTCTGCGCGAACTCAGGAAGGAAACCCAGTCCAGATCGCGAATCAGAAAATTACTCATTTTAATTGCGAGGTGCCTGGCGCTTTCGGCACTGGTTCT
>JAGQVC010000063.1 GCA_020438185.1 Bacteroidota bacterium | reverse complement strand
GACGGAACGGTAAATGTTGTGGTTGGACCGGATCTTACATCAATAATTTCGGATGAGGAATTCGTACAACCATTATAGGATACTGATAAACTTACGGTTTCTGTTACCGCCGAAGCCCAGCTAACCTGATATGGCCCGGATCCCGATCCGCTTAAAACCGTTCCTGAGCCAAAATTCCAATTGAAGGTTGTTCCCGGTAAAAATGGCCCGGCAGCTTCAATGGTAACCGGAGTTCCTACACAAGCACTGGATGGAATAGTGATAGTAGCCGGTGGAGGCGTTATTACATTCACATTTACGCTGGCCGGTGCTGACGCGCATCCACCACTGGTAACAACCAGAGTAGCGGTCTTAACTCCTGTGCCCACATATGATACAGTAACAGGTCCGGCAGATGTAGAAGTAGCAGGTGTTGCACCAACTCCAAAATTCCAGGCATAGGTTGTTCCCGGTGGCAAGGCTCCACTGCTAACACTGTATGTTACAGAATTTCCGGTACAAATGGTTGGGGCAGATGCCTGAATACTAACCGATGGCGGATTACTTATTGAAATAGTATGACTTACAGGCGTTGAAGTACACCCTGACTGCGAAACACTTAAGGATACAGTCTGTGTACCAGTTGACGCCCAGTTAATGCTAAGCGGCCCCTGTGTATTTCCGGGTGCCGGTGTGGCGCCTCCAACATTCCATGTGTAAGATGCCAGTGGTGGGGCCGATGCACTTCCGGTGTATGTAACAGCAACATTGTTACCCGCACACGCCGTGGCAGGCAATGTAAATGTTGCTGTTGGAATGGCATTCACAATAACCGACTGGCTGGTTGCAGGCGATGAGCAACCTCCTTCGGTGACTGTTAATGTAACTGTTTTAGTGCCGGCGCTAGCATACGTTATTGTGTGCGGACCAGCAGTTGAAGCTGCAGCAGGACTTGCGCCTGAACCAAAATTCCAGCTGTAAGTTGCGCCTCCTCCGGCGGAGCCGGAAAAAGTTGCCGTTACAGGTGCTCCTGCACAAACGGTTCCCGGTGAAAGACTGAATGTGGATGTTGGTGCATTAACCACATTTATCGTGTGCGTTGTAGTTGAGGAACAGGCACCTGAAGTAACCGTTAATGTCACTGTTTTGGACCCGGTGGTGCTCCAGCTTACGTTATGCGAACCTCCGGTTGAGGCTGTTGCCGGTGTTGCACCAGAACCGAAATTCCAGCTGTAAGTTGCTCCGGGTGGCGCTGATCCGGCAAAAGTAATGGTAGCCGCATTCCCCATGCAGGCTGTCGCCGGAAGATTAAATGCCGAATTCGGCGGAGCAATTACGTTAACTGTTTGAGTGCTGGTTCCGGGAGTGCACAGGCCCGATGTTGGGCTCACTGTGAGACTTACATTATACGTTCCCGGGGTACTCCAGGTGGTGCTTTGAGTACCCAGACCTGTAGCCGAGGCAGGACTTCCCGAACCAAATGTCCAGGCTCCGGTTCCGGCAACTCCTCCGGTATAAGTGAAATTAGCCGGCTGACCGGCACACACAACAGTAGGAACTGAAAAAGAAGCATCGGCTGCTCCGCCAATACTTACGTCAAGTGTATCATATAATACAAGGTTACTACACAGGAAATTGGCCCTCGCAATGATTCTTGTCAATCCGGGACCATTTATAGTTGTAGTAACACTGTTGCCGGTTCCAATCGGGAATGCATTCGAAGTCCAGTTTATCGTGTAATTGGGCGGACCATTTGGAGTGTAACGCTTGCCATCGTTGGTTGCCGTCCATACAGCCGCATTGCGGCCTGCAACTGCAACTGCTATAGTTCCTGTGGAATTATGCAAACCTTGCGTTGCTGTACCGCCGGCCCAGGCAGCACATATCGGCTTACTCGTGATAAAGTTTTCTATTATGTTGGTCGATTCATACAAAACAATCTGAAACGTACCGTTTGAAGCTGTGCACTGATACAGAGGGCAATTGGTCCATTGCACTACCAGGCGTCGGTAAGGTGCAATCCCCTGCGTTTGATACTTTATATAAGGAGAACCTGTCCCAACCCCCGGGTTCCAGTCCATCCAGGGACCCATAATACAATTACGAGGCACGAAAATTCCCGGACTTGGAATTGGATTCGCAGTAAATGCTATCGTCTGTGCCGGAGTAAATCCAACCCATCCGTTCGACCCTATGTAAAACTGGGTGTATGTATTTCCGAAAAAGCAAAACTGAAAGCCAATTGGCAAAGGCATACTCATCTGGTCATCTACCATCGTCAATGAAGTACCACCCAATACCGGATATGGAGCAAATGGTATAGTTGAAATTGAATATGAATCGGTTCCCGCAAACGCATTTGCTATCGATGAATTAATTGTCATAGATGAACCGGCGCATACCGAAGCCGTCCCCCCCGGATTAATGGTAAGTGAAGGGGTTTGAGCACGAAGCAAAGCAGTGCCTCCGAACAAGAAAAACAGGTAAAGTTTAAACCATTTCATTATCGCCTTTTTATCCTCTGTACACGCTACACATGCACGTACTGTTAGTACGGTAAGCTGGGAGCCGGGTTATTTCAACTAATACAACTTAAATTACAGATGTAAGTTAGATGCCCTTTGGAGGCAATAATTCAATTAACTGTACCAGCGAATTACAATCAAATTGAAATTGATTTTATTTAAATAAATGCAAAACAAACCATTTGAAACATACGACATTATTGGGCTACAGCAATTTGCTTATTTAATTGACTGAGGGAATTAAATCCATTATTTAATTATTAATTAAATACTCCGTTTAATAAAAATCGATGTTTGAAATAAATGTAATTTGTATTTATTGCAATTGTGTCAATTTCAATTTTCCCCTTCGGGGGAAATAAAAAAAAGCAAAGGCGGAAAATTCCGCCTTTGCTCGTCAACATAAAACCACAATAAACATGAAAAGTGTACTGGCATCTGTCAGGATGCAGAACTTTATACCTGAAAAAAAATAAAAAGTTACGCTAGTTGCGAATTAATCCCGAAGTGGTGAATCCTTCTCTCCTGCCACGTGGCTGAACATCTGGCGATCGAGCCAGGAAGGAAAAAATTTATTAATCCAAAAGCTTAGAATTGCCGTTCTGGAAAGAATCATTGTCCGTTTTCGTTTGGCTACAGCTTTCAGTAAATGCCTGGCAACTTCCTCAGGCGACATCGATTTTTCTTCATCCTTATGGGAAACGCCTTGCTGAGTTCCATCAGCCGAGAGCATTTTATTTCGAATATCGGTAGCCACGAAACCCGGCCGCGCGATACAAACTGCAACACCCTTCTTCAGGTTCTCGATACGAATGGTTTCAAGCAAACCTTCAACAGCGAATTTGCTTGCAGAATAGCCGCTCCGGGTTGGCAATCCTTTGTAGCCTGCAACCGACGACATGCCAACAATAATACCCCTGGATTTTTGCAAATGCGGAAGTGCGAATCGTGTGCAATAAACAACACCCCAAAAATTAACATCCATAATCTGACGCATTACCTTGATGTCAATTTCTTCGAACAAAGCACGCATGGTTATCCCGGCATTATTTATCAGAACATCAATTCTTCCGAATTGAGACAATGCTGAATTGATTAACTTTTCACAATCCGATTCTTTCGAAACATCTGTTTCTACTGCCAGATAACGATCGCTTCCCGCACCAAGGCGCCTGCCTGTTTCAAGCAATTTATCATACGACCGTGCAGAGGCTACAACGCGGCATCCGGCATGGTAAAACGCCTCAACACATGCCAGTCCGATACCTGAAGATGCACCGGTTATAATCACTACATCGTTTGACTTCATCCGAAACCTTTACTTTTGGCAAAAATAGGCCAAGCTTATGGAGCTAATTGCAGTTCGGGACAAAAATACACACAAAAGATTCCTCGATTTGCCTGATTACATTTACAGGGACGATTCCAACTACATTCCTCACATTCGTCAGGACATTGAAAAAGTGTTCGATGAGAAGAAAAACAAACTCTTCCGCAGCGGGGGCGAGGTAGAACGATGGATACTTGTTGACGGCAGTAAGACAATCGGACGCGTTGCAGCGTTTGTGAACCCTAAGACCGCCAAATCGGGAAAATACAAAGTAGGTGGAATGGGCTTTTTCGAATGCATCAATAACCGGGATGCTGCTTTTCTCCTTATCGACAAATGCCGCGAGTGGCTCATTTCCAAAGGCATGCAGGGAATGGACGGACCTGTTAATTTTGGTGAACGCGATCAATTCTGGGGGCTTCTAACCGAAAATTTCACCGCTCCTCCAAGCTATGGAATGAATTACAACCCAGCGTATTACAAGGCTTTCTTCGAAGAATATGGCTTCAAAAACTATTTTAACCAGTATGTGTACTGGAGAGACCTGAAACTGCCTGCACAGGATGTGTTTGTGAAAAAAGCAAATATCCTCAGTCATGATCCCGATTTTTCAGTCCGGTCAATGAAAGGTGAAAAACCGGAACGAATAGCAGAATACTTCCTCGAAGTTTACAATTCAGCCTGGGGCGGGCACGAAGGGTTTAAAAACATGAGAATTGAGCAGGCCAGATCAATAATCAAATCCATGCAGGTTATTATGGATAAGGATATTTTGATTTTTGCCTTCGACAAGGAAAAACCAATCGGCTTTTACCTCAACATACCGGAATTAAATGAATTCTTTGTACATGTAAACGGCAACCTCAATTGGTGGGGCAAGCTTAAATTCATGTATTACCTTAAGTTTGGCAAGAGAAAAACAATGCTCGGTATAGTGTTCGGGGTTTCGCGCGAATACCAGGGACGTGGCGTTGAAGGCGCTATGATTAATTATTGCGGTGATTATGTGGTACCCATGAATCGCTACACCGACACCATTCTGACCTGGGTTGGAGACTTTAACCCAAGAATGCTCCGCGTTATCGAAAACCTGGGCACCAGCCTCTACAGAACCCTGGTTACGTACCGTATTTTCTTCGACGAATCTATCCCTTTCGAACGCCATCCGGTTCTCGGAGCGAAAAGAAATGCTTCAGAAAGTACTGAATAACAGAGCGATAAATTTAATATCCCCTTCGGGGGAATATTTTTAGGTGATTTTTTTTGACAGAAACCAATTCCACGTATATTTGCACCCGCTTTAGAAAAAACACAGTTCTTTCGCAAAGCACGATTCAGTAGCTCAGTTGGTAGAGCATTACACTTTTAATGTAGTGGTCCTGGGTTCGAGTCCCAGCTGAATCACAAAAAGCATCCTCCGCAAGTGGATGCTTTTTGCATTTTAGCCCTTGCTATTACGCTCACAACCTGCCCTGTACAATAAAATTCAATGCCGGGGAAATGCACCTGTCCCGGGGCAGAATAACTGTTTAAAATCCGCAAGCCCTTTTACGTATTTTTGCAGGCGCAAATCCGGGTTGTTTGCGCGAAAGTCATGGTTCAAATGCCATTCAGAAGCATATTAAGCCATCAATCATTTTAAACAGCCTGATTTTCAACCTTCAATAAGGGTTGCTTATCACTAAAACTGAAAAGTTTGCATCCGGGCTTTGCCCGAAATAATTATGGAAGAGAGAAGAAAGCTTTCTGCGAAAGAAAAGGCACTGAGAATTAACCTGAATCCCCAACTCTATGGATCTTTTGCCGAAATCGGTGCGGGTCAGGAAACGGCCGGACACTTTTTCAGATCGGGAGGCGCCTCAGGAACGGTAGCCAAAACCATGTCGGCTTACGATATGAGTTTCTCTGATGCCATTTATGGCGAAACGGCCCGCTACGTCTGCGAAGACAGACTTCACAGAATGCTGGATAAAGAGTATAGCCTGCTCGAAAAAAGACTGCCGGAGCGTGCTTCACGCACCTCTTTTTTCTCGTTTGCAAATACAATCGAAACCACAAATTTCCACAAAACCAATCAGGGACATGGCTGGATTGGAATGAAATTCCAACTTAGACCTGAGTCGGAACCTAACGAATGTGTGCTGCACGTGGTAATGCACGATAACGAAAGCAGCTGGCAACAAAGATCGATTGGAATTATTGGTGTAAACCTGCTGTATGCATGTTTCCATTACCACAAGGAACCCGAAGAAATAATCAGAACTCTGCTCGATGGAATTGTACCGGGCACCGTCGAAATTGATATGGTCCGTTTTCACGGGCCCGACCTGAAGCACATCGACAACAGGCTGATGAGCCTCAAACTGGTTAAAAACGGACTTACAAAAGCCGCTATGTTCGGCCCCGACGGAACTGTTTTGCAACCTTCGGAAGCGCTCTATAAGAAAAATGCCATGGTGCTTTCGGGCCGCTTCAGACCTTACACCAAAACGCACGAAGACATGCTCATTAAGGCTTCAAGCGATTTTCGTGAAAATCTGGGCAAATCCGAATCAATGGTTATTCTCAGCGAATTATCGCTGAACGCCCTCATCGATACGAACGGAAATATCGACGATGAGGACTTTTTACACCGTGCAAACGTCCTGGCCGCTTTGGGGCATACTGTACTCGTAACTAACTTTCTCGATTACTGGTACCTCGTTCCATATCTTTCGAAAGCGACACGAAACCAGCTCGTTGGCTTTGCCCTTTCGGTCCGAAACATCGAACGTATTTTCGACCCGCAGCAATACCTGAACCTTCGCGGCGGTTTGCTCGAAGCACTCAGCATGCTCTTCGGAACCAACGTTAGAGCTTACGTTTATCCGGCAATCCGTAAAAAAACAAACGAACTGATTACGCTCGATAATCTCCGGGTAGATCAGGCATACAAGGGTTTGCTTGATTATTTGTTACTCAATCAAAAGCTCGTTGCAATCCGGAATCACGTTCCGGAAGTACTGCATATCAATGCCGACGACTTACTGGGTCAGATTCAAAGGGGAGAAACCGGCTGGGAGAAATTCCTGCCCGATAAAGTTGCCGACCTTATCAAATCCAATTGTTTGTTTGGTTATCCTTGTTCCCCCGAAACCCTCAAAGCTAGAAATAAGGAATTCTGATATGATGTTTAGTGAATTTGGATTTTCTGAGGAGCTCATGTCAGGGCTGGATGCAATGAATTTTGTAACTCCAACTCCTGTTCAGGAGGCTGCTATTCCGCAAATTCTTGCAGGTAAAGATATTTTGGCAAGTGCGCAGACCGGAACCGGCAAAACAGCCGCATTTCTGCTCCCCTTGCTCGAAAGTGCTATTAAAAATCCGGGTAATAAAATTCAGTCGCTGATTATTGTGCCTACACGCGAGCTGGGGCTGCAGATCGACCAGCAGCTCGAAGGCTTTAGTTATTTTGTTCCCGTTAGTTCTATCGCCGTTTACGGCGGAGGTGATGGCAAAGAGTTCGAGCTTCAGAAGAAAGCTCTCAGGGAAGGTACCGAAATCGTAATTGCAACACCGGGTAAACTCCTTTCTCACCTCAATATGGGCTACGTCGACCTGAGCGAACTCCGCCATCTGGTACTCGACGAAGTTGACAGAATGCTGGATATGGGTTTTATTGATGATATCAACAGAATCCTCACATTTGTTCCCCAAAAGCGGCAAACACTCTTCTTTTCGGCTACTATGCCGCCTAAAATCAGGCAGCTGGCCATGAAACTGCTTGCTGATCCTGTTCAGATTAATATTTCAATCTCCAAACCTGCCGAAGGCATAAAGCAATCGGCTTATCTGGTGAATGAAGCCGATAAAATTCCTCTGGTAAAGCAACTTTTGGAAAACCGGGAGCTGCGAAGTGGTATCCTCTTCGCCGGAAGAAAGCAAACGGTTAAGGAGATAGAAAGAACCCTAAAAAAAGCCGGATTAAACGTAGGTGCCATTCATTCCGATCTCGATCAGAGTCAGCGCGAAGACGTGCTTCTCAAATTCCGAAACCGGCAGATTTCCTTATTGGTTGCAACCGACGTCGTTTCCCGTGGCATTGATGTTCAGGGCATTGAGCTGGTTATGAATTACGATGTGCCTGCTGATCCCGAAGATTACGTTCACCGGATCGGACGCACGGCCCGTGCCGAATCCACCGGCGAAGCCATAACATTAATCCATTCCG
>JAGQVC010000062.1 GCA_020438185.1 Bacteroidota bacterium | reverse complement strand
CGACACCCCGGGTCACGAGGCGTTTACAGCTATGCGTGCTCGTGGTGCTCAAATTACTGACGTAGCAATAATTGTGGTCGCTGCTGATGATAGTGTGATGCCCCAAACAGTTGAAGCTATTAATCACGCACAGGCTGCACAGGTACCTATTGTTTTCGCAATCAATAAAATTGATAAACCAGGTGCCAATCCAAGTAAAATCAGGGAACAGCTTGCCGCGATGAATATTCTTGTTGAGGACTGGGGAGGAAAATACCAGGTTCAGGAAATAGCCGCCAAGCATGGTACTAATGTGGACCAATTACTGGAAAAAGTACTCCTTGAAGCAGAAATACTTGATTTAAAAGCTAATGCAGACAGGAGAGCAACAGGTTCAGTAATTGAATCAGAGTTAGACAAAGGAAGAGGCTACGTGACAACTTTGATTGTGCAAAATGGTACTCTGCGCGTTGGAGATGTAGTTTTGGCGGGACCATATAGCGGCCGGGTTAAAGCCTTGTTCAACGAAAGAGGTAATAATATCAAAGAAGCAGGACCTTCAATGGCGGCACAAATGCTTGGTTTAAGCGGAGCTCCTGCCTCAGGCGACAAGTTTAACGTGATGGCAGATGAACGTGAAGCAAGGGAAATTGCTAACAAACGTCAGCAATTGCAGCGTGAGCAAGGTATCAGAACTCAGAAACACATCACTTTGGATGAAATCGGAAGGCGAATAGCAATTGGTGATTTCAAAGAGTTGAATATTATCGTGAAGGGTGACGTTGACGGATCTGTTGAGGCTCTTTCTGACTCACTTTTGAAATTATCAACTGAAAAAATTCAGGTGAATATCATTCACAAATCTGTTGGTCAGGTTACTGAAAGTGATGTTTTGCTGGCTTCCGCTTCAAATGCAATTATAGTTGGGTTCCAGGTTAGACCGTCTGTTTCAGCAAGAAAACTTGCTGAAAACGAACAGATTGATATGCGCTTTTACTCGATTATTTACAAAGCAATTGAGGAAATTAAGGCTGCTATGGAAGGAATGCTTGCACCTGAATTTGAAGAGAAGGTGGTTTGCAATGTCGAGGTTCGGGATGTATTTAAAATTACTAAGGTTGGAACAGTGGCAGGATGTTATGTTTTGGATGGAAAAATCTCCAGAAACACAAAAATCCGACTTATCCGTGATGGTATTGTAATTTATGCAGGTGACCTCGGTTCTCTGAAACGCTTTAAAGATGACGTGAAAGAGGTGAATGCCGGATACGAATGCGGTCTGAACATTCACAACTTCAACGATATCAAAGTTGGCGACATCATTGAAGGGTATGAAAATGTAGAAATCAAGCGAAAGCTTTGATTAAGAACAAGAAAGGCTGTCCAAGTGGACAGCCTTTTTTATTTAAAGCATATTCTTTTGTAAATATAAATCCCGGAGTCAGACAGCTAAACATTTAGTCAGGAAGCGTGCGAATCATGTCTCGAACTATAAAGCATCCGGGAAAATCTTTCATGATTTCCAACTGACACCTTCTGGCTTCGGCTTTGGTTCTAAAGTTTCCGCAACGAACCTTAAAATTGGGTTGCTGATAACTCAAATAAACCTCAATTTCAGGATAGGAATTCTCAAGCTCTGATTGTATTTTACTGGCACGCTCACGTGCGTTATTTCCACCATCAGAAAATACCTGAACCCTGTACCCGTCCAATCCAGGTTCTTTAAAATTGACTGTCTTGTATTGCTCAATTAATTCAGAAAGTCCTCCGGGTAGCTTCCAGTTAATAGTGCCTGGCATTGTATTTAATGAGGCCAACGGCAATTTTAATGAATCTTGAATCTGACCAGAAACAACCAAATCAAAGCAGAAAATTAAAAAGGCGAGTGTTACAAACTTTTTAAACGTCATAATATAAGAAGCAAAAATAGTTGACTTCAGTATGAGTGCAACGTAGATTGTTTAGGTGCATGTCAGATTCAGTGCATAATTTGTATTTAATCTGAATAGAAATTCGAAATTATTATTGCAACAATCAGGTTGTTAAGCATTTGTAAAATCTATAAAAACTTAAAAAAATTAACATTTATTTAGAATCGTTCTAAATTAATTAACACTTAAAAAAAACGGGTGTTTCAAAACCTTAACAATTAAATTTGCAGCCGTTAAAATAGAAGAAGGGTCAATCCCAAACAACGGTCTATGCATCAGAAAAATTATAGCATGTCGCTGGTTTTCACCATTTTATCAATGGTGTTTCTCCTGCCATCACAAGGATTCTCACAGGATGCCGCAAAACTTTTCAAAGGAAATTGCGCCTCTTGTCACAAGCCTACTACTCAAAAATTAGTCGGTCCCGGTCTTCAGGGAGTACGTTCAAGGTGGACAGATGAAGCTAAACTGATAGCCTGGGTTAAGAACTCGCAGGATTTTTTGAAAACCGGTGATTCTTATGCCAAGAAGTTATTTGCTGATTACGGTAACTCTGTTATGCCTGCGTTTGCACTTAGCGATGCAGAGATTATAGCTATCGTGGATTGGGCTGATAAAGGAGGTGATGCACCTGCCGCAACTGAAGCTACTGATTCGGCTGCAGGAGCCACAACATCTGCCGGCGAAGGTGGAGAGCCGGCTGATTCTGAAACATACATGTATATTTTGCTTGGAATTGCAGCTCTGCTGTTGATTTTGATTTCAGTTTTAAATACTGTAAAAAAATCACTTCAGTCACTGGTTAATGAAAAGAATGGAGTTATAGTTGAGCCGCAGCCACACCGCTCACCATATCAGCAGGCAATGTACTGGGCTTCACAGAACAAGAAAATTGTTGCATTGGCAGGTTTGTTTTTAACTGTTTGGGTTCTAAAACTTGGCTGGGATGGTTTAATGGGAGTTGGTGTGTATGAAGGTTATGCTCCGGAACAGCCAATAAAATTCTCTCATGAATTACACGCCGGACAAAATAAAATTGCCTGCGTATATTGCCATAGCAGCGTTGAAAAATCCAAGCATGCTAATATTCCCTCTGCGAATGTGTGTATGAATTGTCACGCCTACATTCAGCAAGGTCCAAAATATGGCAGCGAAGAAATCTCAAAAATATATGCTGCCTTGGATTACAATCCTGAAACACGCAGTTATGGACCAAACCAAAAACCCATTAAATGGATAAGAGTTCACAGCTTACCTGATCACGTTTATTTCAATCACAGTCAGCACGTTACTGTTGGTAAACTTGAATGTGCTCAATGCCATGGACCAATCGATTCAATGGAAGTTGTGAGACAGTATTCTCCGCTCACTATGGGATGGTGCATTAACTGTCACCGCGAAACTGCTGTGCAGTGGGAAGGAAACGAATATTATGAGGAATTACACAAGAAATTCCTTGAGGACTCTGACTACAAAAAAGGCGATGTTTTCACAGTTGAAAAGATTGGTGGACTTGAATGTTCAAAATGTCACTATTGATTCACAGCTTTCAAATTAATTCTGGACGAAACAAAGTATGAGTACTACGAAGAAATACTGGAAAGGCATTGAAGAACTTCAGGAGACACCTGAATTTCTAAAGCACAAACAAAATGAGTTTGTAGAGGAGCTCCCTGTTGACGAATTCCTGGGGAATGAGCAACTGGCAGATTCCAGCACCAACAGAAGAGACTTTCTGAAGTTTCTTGGTTTTAGTGTGACTGCTGCTTCTCTCGCAGCCTGCGAAACACCGGTAAGAAAGACAATACCATATCTGAATAAACCTGAAGAAATAACTCCGGGGGTTGCAAATTATTATGCCAGTACTTTTTACGACGGACAGGACTTTGCGGGAGTATTGGTTAAAACCAGGGAAGGAAGACCTATCAAGGTTGACGGAAACGAAATGTGTCCAATCAGTGGCGGTGGTTCAAATGCAAGAATTCAAGCATCAGTACTTTCTCTTTATGATTCTGCGCGCATCAGCGGTCCTAAAAAAGGGACTACTGACATCAGTTGGTCAGATGCGGATAAAGACATCACAGCAAAGCTGGAAGCTGCAGTTGCAGCTGGGAAGTCTATCAGAATTATGAGTTCAACCATCATTTCTCCTTCATTGATGGCTGCAATTGAAGATTTTAAAGCTAAATATCCGGGAGCTGACGTTGTTACTTACGACAGTATTTCGTACAGCAGCATCCGTTCTGCTAATCAGGCCAGCTTCGGAAAAGCAGTTATTCCAACATACAATTTTGAAAATGCTGATTATATTGTTGGGATTGGATGTGATTTTCTTTCCAACTGGATCAGTCCGGTTGAGCATGCAAGACAGTATGCTTCCACCCGCAGGGTGAATAAAGATAAAAAATCGATGTCGCGCCATGCGCAGATTGAATCGGCGCTTTCAGTCACAGGCTCCAATGCTGATGTTCGCGTAGCTGTTAAGCCTTCACAATTAGGCGCTGTTGCAGTCCATTTATATAACAAGCTTACCGGCAGTTCACTTCCGGCGAAAAGCCTTGATGGAAAAGATTCTAAAATCACTGCTATTGCAAAAGAGCTTTCTGCTCACAAAGGGAAAGCAGTTGTTGTGTGTGGAGTTAACGATCCTGAGGTTCAGAAAATCGTGAATGCGATTAATGAAAATTTAGGGGCATATGGCTCAACCATCAATCTTGATGTAACAGACAACATGCATCGTGGCAATGACGATGCAGTTAAAAATCTGATTGAGGAAATGAAATCAGGCTCTGTTGGAGCACTTTTCATTCATGGAATTAATCCGGTGTATTCTCTGCCACAGGGTGAAGATTTCAAATCCGCTCTTTCAAAAGTTGGTTTGAGTGTTTCATTCGCAGACCGCATTGAAGAGACAGCAGCAGCATGTACTTATACATTACCTGACAGTCACTATTTAGAGTCATGGGGTGATGCAAATCCCAGAACAGGGGTTTACACTCTTACACAGCCTACAATTCAGCCATTATTCAATACACGTCAGTCAATTGAATCGTTCCTGACCTGGGCTGGAATCTCTAAAAATGCATTCGATTATATTTCAGAATACTGGAATAATAATTTTTACCCTTCATCAACCGGAAGTGCTTTCTTCAGTGATTTCTGGAATAAATCACTTCATGATGGATGTGTAAAGTTGAACACCAGCACCTCTTTTGTGAGCGGTGAACAAACATCACTTGCCGAATCGGGAATTGATTTGGCAGCAACAGCATCTGCGATTCAGGCTGAAAGCGGAAAAGCTTCAGGAATTGAATTACTTATTTATCAAAAAACCGGAATGGGAGATGGTTCACAGGCCAATAACCCATGGTTGCAGGAACTTCCTGACCCTATAACCAAAGTTACCTGGGACAACTATATATTGATGAATCTCGACGATATGAACGAGAAGGGATTCAACACTATTTTGGGTCAAGAACAACTTGCCGATACTGTTGAGGTAAAAGCAGGTTCATACTCAGTTACATTACCTGTTGTTGCCCAGCCCGGAATTCCAAAGGGGGTAATTGCAATTGCATTAGGTTATGGCCGCACTGCAGCAGGAAAAACCGCCAATGGAATTGGTGCAAATGCAGCTCCTTTTCAAAAATTGGTTAATGGTCACTTGAGAAATGAACTTTCAGGTGTTAGTGTATCTGAAAGCAAAGGTAAATACCATATTGCAGCGACTCAAACCCACCATACCATGATGGGAAGGAGTATTGTTAAGGAAACCACTCTTTCAGAATACAAGAAAGACCCGAAAGCAGGAAATGAAGACATCCTTCTAGCTACAAACCTTAAAAATATAGGTAAGGATGGTAAGGCAAGTGCTAAAGAACTGAATCTATGGGACTCATTCGAGAACCCCAACCACTTCTGGAATATGTCCATTGACCTGAATTCCTGCATCGGTTGTGGAGCCTGTGTTATCAGTTGTACAGCTGAAAACAATGTTCCTGTTGTTGGAAAAGATGAGGTAAGAAGAAGTCGCGAAATGCACTGGATGCGCATCGACAGATACTATTCATCTGACATGACAGAAATCAGAGCTGAAGAAGAAGGTCTTGGCGCAATTGACAAATTCCTGAAAATGGAGATTCCTTCATCTGAAGATGTAGAGGTGGTTTTCCAGCCGGTGATGTGTCAGCATTGCAACCATGCTCCTTGTGAAACAGTTTGTCCTGTGCTCGCCACAACACATAGTCTTGAAGGATTAAACCAGATGACTTATAATCGTTGTATCGGTACAAGATATTGTGCTAACAACTGTCCATACAAAGTGAGAAGGTTCAATTGGTTCCGTTACAACGAGAACGTTGAATTCGACTTTAACATGTATGAAGATCTTGGCAAAATGGTACTGAATCCGGACGTTACCGTTCGCGCAAGAGGTGTGATGGAAAAATGCTCAATGTGTGTACAGCGAATTCAGGCTGGCAAACTGAAAGCTAAAAAGGATTCAGAACGTCCAAAAGATGGTTCAATCAAAACAGCTTGTCAACAAGCTTGTCCAACCAATGCAATTAATTTCGGCGATTTCAATGATGAGAATTCGGCCATTCGGGGTGACTGGAACAATGAAAGAAAGTACCAACTGCTTGAAGAAGTAGGAGTTCAGCCTTCCGTATTTTATCTAACAAAAGTTCGTAACAAAGAAGCCGCTAAGGCCTAATCAAACGTTTCGTAAAATCAGCGTATGGAACAACATTCAACAGTGACTGTAAGGCAGCCGCTAATTCTCGGGGATAAGACCTATCATCAGATTTCCGAGGATATTTCAAGACCGGTAGAAGGCAAAGCAAACGGTCTATTTAAAATTGTTTTTACGATTTCAGCATTGCTCGCCCTTTGGGGAGTAGGTTGTTTTGCCTACACCATCGGGACCGGTATTGGTGTCTGGGGTTTGAATAAAACGGTAGGTTGGGCATGGGATATCACCAACTTTGTTTGGTGGGTAGGTATCGGTCACGCCGGAACTTTGATTTCAGCCATTCTATTGCTGTTCAGACAAAGATGGAGGATGTCAATCAATCGCTCTGCCGAGGCCATGACCATTTTTGCTGTAATTTGTGCTGCGCTTTTCCCTGTAATGCACATGGGGCGTGTTTGGGTTGCCTACTGGGTATTGCCTTTACCAAACCAATTTGGTTCTCTTTGGGTGAACTTTAACTCACCGCTTCTATGGGACGTATTTGCAATTTCGACTTACTTTACCGTTTCACTTGTATTCTGGTATACAGGCTTAATTCCTGACTTTGCTACTATCCGCGACAGACAAGTTAAGCCCAGAATGAAGAAGATATACAATATCCTAAGTTTTGGATGGAGCGGATCAGCAAAGCAATGGTCACGATTCGAAGAAGTTTCTCTTGTTCTGGCCGGTTTGTCAACCCCTCTTGTACTTTCAGTTCACACTATTGTATCTATGGACTTTGCCACTTCGGTTATTCCGGGTTGGCATACAACAATCTTTCCTCCATACTTTGTAGCAGGAGCGATATTCTCTGGATTTGCAATGGTACTTACTCTTCTCATAATTATGAGAAAAGTGCTGCATCTTGAAGACTATATTACTATCTCTCACATTGAGAACATGAATAAAGTAATCATCCTGACGGGTTCAATAGTTGGGGTTGCTTACCTGACTGAACTCTTTGTATCCTGGTATTCAGGAGTTGAATACGAGCAGTATGCCTTCCTGAACCGTGCAACCGGTCCATACTGGTGGTCATACTGGTCTATGATGACCTGCAATGTGATTACACCTCAGCTATTCTGGTTTAAGAAAATCAGAAAAAGCCTGATTGCAACATTTATCATTTCAATTTTCGTGAATATTGGTATGTGGTTCGAGCGATTTGTAATCATTGTTACTTCGCTTCACAGAGATTATTTACCTTCTAGCTGGACTATGTTCCACCCTTCTTTTGTAGATATTGGAATCTTCATTGGAACGATAGGAATTTTCTTCACATTGTTCCTGATTTTCTCAAGGACTTTCCCTGTAATCGCTTTGAGTGAATTGAAGACCATTCTGAAAACAACGAGTGAAAATCCCAAACCACCGCATCATTAATCGAATATGAGCAAGAAAGTAATTTACGGAGTATTTGAGGATGAGGAAG
>JAGQVC010000061.1 GCA_020438185.1 Bacteroidota bacterium | reverse complement strand
GCCTTGCCGTGGAAAGAGCTTAATATTGATGTAGTTATTGAATCTACAGGTTTTTTCCTTGATAAAGAATCTGCCGGTAAGCATTTAACAGCCGGAGCGCGTAAAGTAATTATCTCGGCACCTGCAAAAGGCGACGTTGAAACGGTTGTACTTGGTGTGAATGAGCATATTCTGGCCGATAACCAAAGCATATTGAGCAACGCTTCCTGCACTACAAATTGCTCGGCTCCAATGGTTAAAGTTCTGGATGATGCATTTGGTGTTGAAGCAGGTCTTTTAACTACCGTTCACGCGTACACAGGCGATCAGCGCCTGGTTGACGCACCTCACAAGGATTTAAGAAGAGCCCGTTCAGCGGCTCTCTCAATCATACCAACCAGCACGGGCGCTGCTAAAGCAATCGGACTGGTACTGCCTCACCTGAAAGGGAAATTAGACGGACTGGCGATGCGCGTTCCCGTGCCGGCCGGTTCGATGACCGACCTTACCGTGAAGCTGAAAAGAGAAGCCAGCGTTGAAGAAATCAATGCTGCATTTAAAAAGGCCGCGGCAGAAGGCCTCAAGGGTATTCTCGAATACACCGAAGACGAAATCGTCTCTGCCGACATCGTAGGCAACCCGCACTCCTGCATCCTCGACGCCTCTTTAACAATGGCGATGGGACAAACAGTGAAAGTGGTGGGCTGGTACGACAATGAATCCGGGTATTCGGCCCGGGTTGCCGATTTAATCGAAAAAATTGCCCAAACACAAGGGTTTTCGGTTAACGGTACTGGTAAAGAACCTGTAACTGCATAATATAGGTTAGTTTGATTTTGGGAAACGGAGGTCCCGGAAGCGTAAGCTCTCCGGGATTTCTGATTTTACAGCATGCCGTAAAACAACAATCCGGCTTACCAAAAACTGAAAACCGCGCTCCGGATTATTTTGATAACTTGTACTGTTTTCAATCAGCGTTCATGTTGCGATTTTTACTTTTAGCTATAGTCATCTCAAAATTTAGTTTTTCTATCCGGGCTCATCACCTGGCCTGTGGCACTGAGACTTCCTTATACGACAGCTTTGAACCCGCAGATGAATTTAATTCAACACAATGCGATCCGGATGATACTACGCAGGTTGTTAACGCTTGCGGCAGCTTTACCTGGATTGATGGGGTGACTTATACCGAAAGCACGGAGACTCCTTTTGTGACTTTGCAAAATATAGGTGGATGCGATTCGGTAGTGCATTTAAATCTAACAATAAGCACTTTGGACGTACTGATTTCGGGGTTTGAGGAAAGCTTATCGGCTTTCCCTTCAGGCGCAAACTACCAGTGGATGAATTGCGATTCAAATTACTCACCTGTAGCCGGAGAAACAGCCTTCACGTTTACTCCCGAATTTTCAGGTAACTATGCCTGTGAAGTAAGCCTTGGAGGCTGTACCGACACCACAGAATGTGTTTTTGTATTGATTGAAAGCATCGCAGATTTAAGCAACAATTCAATTCGGGCATTTTTTACCGGCTCTGATTTAATTTCAATCGTTTCAGAAGGATTTCCAAACACAAATGTGTACGTATATTTATTTTCGTTAGATGGCAAATTAATTAAACAGGAAAGCATTTTTTTAACAGGCACAAACCTTATCGAATCGCCTGAAATACAGGGCGTTTATTTGATTCAGATAAATTCTGAAAATGAGGTTTTATTGCGAAAAAGCATCTTTGTTAATTCGAATTAATACTTGAATTAAAATTTAAAACAAATCCGTGAAAAAAGAGAGAAAATACCATTCGCTAAGTGAATTTTATCCGTTCTATCTGACTGAACACAGGAATTCCACGTCCCGAAAACTGCATTTTGCGGGTACCGCTTTGTTTTTTATTTTATTAATATATGCTGTTTCAACGCGGCAATTTGTTCTGCTCTGGTTGCTGCCTGTTTTGGGTTACGGCTTCGCCTGGACAGGGCATTTCTTCTTCGAAAAAAACAAACCTGCAACATTTCAATATCCGCTTTACAGCCTTATTTCTGATTTCAGGTTATTCTTCGAACTCTTGCTTGGCAAGCAAAAATTCACCGGTAACTGAACCTAATTTTTTAAATTGAATAATCAGGCACCGAAACCAAATAAGGCCATTTAAAAATACATTTGGCATCAATTAAAATCAGTAAACTCGCAGCATGATATCTCTTAGTCACGTCGAAAAAATAGACGCCGCAAACATCGGACTGATGGTCATTTCCTGTCTGGCAGCATTCGTAATGCCTTTTGAATTATTTCTGTTTGCCTACGCCGTTTTGGGTCCCCTGCATTATCTCACCGAAATTGGCTGGCTTCATAAAAAAGGATATTTCACCACAGGTAAATACGATTATATATTTCTGGCTTTACTGGGCGTGCTCATCACTCTGGGCTTTCTCGATATTTCCGAATCACTCGCCGATGTTTCAAACGGATTGGTTTACCTGGGTTTTTTAATGGCGCTGGCCATGGTGCTGATTAAGGACAATACGCTAAAAGTGGTAGCAGCAATTCTCATTATTTTCTCATCGCTGCTCTTTCGGAAAAGCACTTTTTACGACTATTTCTTCGCGATTTATTTACCTACAATAATTCATGTTTTTATTTTCACCGGGCTGTTTATTCTTTACGGTGCATTAAAAAATAAAAGCCGTTTAGGCTTCGCCTCGATATTGGTTTTTGCACTCTGTGCGATTAGCTTTTTCTTCATTCCTGCTTCGTATAACCCAATCGCTTCGCGCGAATATGTCGAGAACAGCTTTGTTGGATTTGTGGAACTTAACCGTCAGCTTATCAATCTTTTCGGACTCGCCGATTTGCAGGAATTTACCCGTGCAACCATACTCGAAAACAAACAGGTAATTTTTGCATCACAAGCCGGTTTCATGGTTATGCGGTTTATTGCTTTTGCCTACACGTATCACTACCTCAACTGGTTTTCAAAAACCTCTGTTATTCAATGGCATAAAGTACCAAGGCGTACATTAATAATTATCGGCATTATCTGGGGTGTGTCGATTGCGCTTTATGCCTACGATTATATGCTGGGACTTAAATGGCTGTTTTTGCTCAGCTTTTTGCATGTTTTGCTGGAGTTCCCGCTAAATTACAGAAGCATCATCGGTATTGGTTCCGAATTCAAAGCTATGTTTGCAGGCCAAAGTTTGAAAAAGGCCTGAAATGAGAATAGTATTTCTGGGAACTCCCGAATTTGCTGTAGCTACGCTTGAAAAAATAGTTGAAGAAGGTTTTAATGTGGTTGGTGTGGTTACCGCACCCGATAAACCTGCAGGTCGCGGACTTAAAATGAAGGCAACTGCTGTGGCAGAAGCTGCAGAAAGGCTGGGCATACCGGTACTCAAGCCTTCCAGGCTGAAAGATCCTGAGTTTATTGCTGCACTGCAGGCCTTACAGGCCGATATTCAGGTGGTGGTTGCTTTCAGGATGCTTCCGGAAATTGTGTGGAACATGCCTCCACTTGGAACCTGGAATTTACATGCCTCTCTTTTACCGCAATATCGGGGCGCAGCCCCAATAAACCATGCTATTATTAATGGTGAAACCGTAACCGGTGTCTCTACTTTTAAACTGGTGCATGAAATTGACCGCGGAGCCGTGGCCATGCAACGTGAGGTGCCTGTTGGTGAAAATACTACCGCCGGTGAACTGCACGATATATTAATGCAAACGGGAGCCGGCCTGATGGCTGAGACTTTACACGCCATTGAAAACGGTAGTGCTGTGTTGCAGGAACAACATCCGCCGGCAGGCGAAACACTTAAAGAAGCCCCCAAATTAAACCCGGCTTTTTGCAGTTTTAGCAATGCCCTTGGCTGCAAACAGGCACATAACTTAATTCGCGGACTTAGCCCCTACCCGGGTGTGCATGCCCGCCTGCGCGACGAAAACGAGGTTAAAGAACTTAAACTTTACCGCAGCGCCCTCACATCGCGCGGAGCGCAAAACCTGCCAGACGGAACTTTGCTGATTGAAGCTACACATATATATATATGTATGCACGACGGTTTGCTGGAGATTCTGGAGCTGCAACCGGCCGGAAAAAGAAGAATGCAGGCTGCCGAGTTTATAAACGGACTCCGAAACCGCGAAAATCTGGTCTTGGAATAGGCTAAAAATCAAGGGTTTCTTACAGGAAAATTACATCAAGTGCCCTGAAAACGGGCATTTCAGGGCATAGTTATTAACAAAATGCCGGATTTATCAACAAAATCAAGGGTTTCAGGGCATTTGCTATTGGAAGGGAATGTATTTCCTATAAATTTGCTCAAGAGAACAAAAATTTTGTAAAACCTAAAAACAAAAAAACCATGAACAAAGCAGAATTAATCGATGCTATCGCTTCAAACGCGGAACTTTCAAAAGTTGATGCAAAGAAAGCTCTTGACGCATTTATCACAGCTACTACAGGTGCTCTTAAAAAAGGAGACCGTGTTGCTCTGGTAGGATTCGGATCTTTCTCTGTTTCTTCACGTGCAGCCCGTAAAGGCCGTAACCCACAAACAGGTAAAGAAATTAAAATCAGCGCTAAGAAAGTTGTTAAGTTCAAAGCTGGTAGCGAACTTTCAACAAAAGTGAAGTAATTCATTCTTAACCGATGAGAAAAATCCCGGCCTTTGGCCGGGATTTTTGCTTTTATACCCCTGGATTCCGAAGCTCTCACAATTTTTAGCAATTTCGCAGCATGAGCAAAGCAGATAAAATCAGGGATTTTGATCCCAACGGACCCGGACAACTCGACCTGAACATTTACGGTTTACCCTTTACGCGTGAAGAAGCTGATATTGTTCTGGTTTCGGTGCCCTGGGAAGTTACGGTTAGCTACGGCGGCGGCACTTTGCTCGGACCCGAAAGTATTATGGAAGCCAGTCTGCAGGTTGACCTGTACGATTCGGATGCACCGGAAGCCTGGAAGAGTGGTATTTTTATGACCGAACCGGATGCATCACTAAAATCATTAAGCGAGAAATCAAGAAGCAAGGCCGAAAAATACATCAGCGCACTCATGGAAGGTGCCCATCCTGCTCAGTATGCAACGCTGATTGAAGAAATTGATGCCGCCTGCAATCAGATGATTGCTTTCGTAAAGCAGGAAACCGCCTCGGCGCTGGATGAAGGAAAAATAACCGGTCTGGTTGGTGGCGACCATAGCACACCATTCGGATTTATGCAAGCCCTGGCTGAGCGCCATCAATCCTTTGGCATTCTGCAAATTGATGCACACATGGATTTGCGCCGTGCCTACGAAGGTTTCACTTACTCGCATGCGTCCATTATGTACAATGCGCTTCAAATACCACAGGTTAGCAAGCTGGTACAGGTTGGAATCCGCGACTATTGTGCCGAAGAAATTGAAGTGATGCAGGCTCAGGGCCCGCGTGTACAAACATTTTTTGACGATAAAATGAAGCAGCGTGTTTTCGACGGCGAATCGTGGAAACACCTCTGCAACGAAATTGTAGCTTCCCTTCCCGAAAAGGTTTATGTGAGCTTCGATATCGACGGGCTCGATCCGGTGCTTTGTCCGAATACAGGCACGCCGGTTCCCGGCGGATTGAGTTACCAGGAAGCCGTTTATTTACTGCGCACACTGGCTGCCAGTGGCAAGCAAATCATCGGGTTCGACCTCAACGAAGTATCGCCCGGCGATTCCGACTGGGATGCCAACGTAGCTTCCCGACTGCTATATAAATTATGTGTGTTTGCCGGCAAAAGCCGGGGATTGTTCTGAAAATCCACAACCGGCAACGGCACTATTTGAACACTTGCCGAAAGCATTCGAGCAGAGCCGTATTGATTGAATTCGCTTGTTTTATTGTGTCTGGAATTCGCGGTTTACCTAGCAACACAGCTCATTGTCGGTGATATAAACCGGCGTTTCTATTGCTTAGCTGAAGCAACTTTTTTGTTCCAGGAACGTTATCAAGGTAATTCTACCTTTTTAAATAGGCATTTTTACCCTATCTTTGTTTCAAATCAATACAAATGACTTCGCTTAGTAACGCGCAAAAAAAGGCATTGGCAAACATTCCGGCGGTGAGCAGCCACATGGATATTTTCTATTTTGTAAAAAAGGAAAAAATAGATGAGCATTTTGTCAATTACCTGAAAGCCGAAAGTTCTTTCAGCGACGATGAAATCTCTGACTGGCTGAACATTAGTGTTAAAACGCTGCGCTCGTACCGAAGTCCCGGAACTAGTTTAAAAGAAAACCTCAAGGAACATTTAATTCTCATTCTTTCCTTGTATGAGCACGGCAAAGAGGTGTTTGAGAGTGCTGAAAATTTTGATAAATGGTTAGCTGCACCCAATTACTATTTTGACAATCAGCCACCTAAGGAATTTTTATCCACTACCTCGGGAATTAAATTTATTGATGACCAGCTTTCGTCGATTGAATACGGTGATAACGTATAATGATGGATCTGTTTAAGATTGCCGAAGCAAAATTCGCCTTTTCATTGAATGCGTCTGGCAAGGCTAACCGCTGGAACAAACCGGGAGAATTTGTGATTTACGCTTCTCAATCGAGAGCACTGGCGACTCTGGAAATGGTTGCCCGAAGATCTATGATTATGCCCGGTAAACTGGACTACAAAATGATGGTCATTCAGGTTGAAGATAGCGCATCCGTTCAGGAAATCAGCCAGGCGCAGCTTCCTGCTTCATGGAATGCACTGTCAAAATACCCAACACTTCAGGAATTAGGCTCCGGGTGGTACCAAAGTCAAAATACCTTGCTGCTAAAAGTGCCCTCGGCAATCATCCCCGAGGAATTCAATTTTGTAATTAATACGCTCCATCCGGAGTTTGAATCCAGATTGAAACTTATTCAGACTTCAGATTATTTCTGGGATCAACGACTATTATAACCTCGAGTTCATGAAAAAGATCCCTTAAAACACTCAGGGAGCCTTTCTGAATTTCGTCCACAAACCATCCTTGTTCAATTCGTAACAAATCCTGTCGTGAAGGCGGTTTTCGCGGCCCTGCCAGAATTCCGCAAAGTGAATTCTCAGGAAATAGCCTCCCCAATGCGGTGGACAGCTCACTTCCTTGCCCTCAAATTCACTCGTGTATTTATGCTCGTTTTCTACCAAAACGTGGCGCGATTCAATCCGGCTGCTCTGCGGCGAAGTCCAGGCGCCAATCTGACTGCCACGCGGACGCTGGGCAAAATAGGTTTCGGAAACTTCACGGGGCTGTTTGTGGACGAGCCCTTCAAAACGTACCTGGCGCTCCAGATCGGGCCAGAAAAAGGTAAGTGCCGCCCTTGGATTCACGTCCAGATCATGTCCTTTATGACTGTTGTAATTGGTATAAAAACCCAAACCGGCTTCCTCTATTTCGCGAACCAGAACAATTCGCGCCGAAGGCTGACCCTGCTCATTGGCCGTGGCAAGCATCATCGCATTGGGTTCGGCAACCGAGGCCTTTAAGGCTTCGCCAAACCATATTTTAAACTGCTCAACCGGATGATCAAGCGTATGCACTTCATCCAAAGCGGCCATCATGTATTCTTTGCGGATTTTCAATAGCTTTTCCATAGTGATTTCGGGCAGAATTAAAACGCAGGCAATTTCCTGAAAAAAGAAAACAACTCAACTGATTTTCGTCAGTTTGGAAACCAAACCGATGATTGGGCATTTATGTTCTTGATAAGAAATGTCGCTTGCAGTAACTTTATAATTGACTCAAGCGTTTGAGTATTAAACTCATGCCTATGAAATCGCGCCAACCTCTACCAGTTAAGGGAAGCATTCTTTTATCGGAGCCGTTTTTGAATGATTCCTATTTTAAGCGTTCGGTAATTCTGCTTGCCGAAAGCAACGAAAAAGGTTCTATGGGATTTATTCTCAATAAACCTGTGGGCTACAACATAAATGAGCTGGTGAACGATTTTCCCGAGTTTGATGCACCTGTTTATTTTGGCGGCCCGGTCGAAAGCAATTCCTTGTATTTCATTCATACCGCGCCCGATATGCTTGGATTCTCCTTCGAAATTGAGAATGGTATTTTTTATGGCGGCGATTACGAAAAGGTGCGGCAAAACGCTGCTCTGGGATTGC
>JAGQVC010000060.1 GCA_020438185.1 Bacteroidota bacterium | reverse complement strand
CAAATAGGAACTCTGCAAAAGAATAAGGTTAAATACATTTCTTCTTTTGTGCATCTTATTCACGCTGTTGACAATGAAGAATTACTCAATACTATACAAAAAGAAGCTCAGAAGGCAGGTAGAGTGATTGATTGTCTTTTACAGGTTCATATTGCCAATGAAGAAACCAAGTTTGGATTTGAGCCATCTGCTGTTACAGATTTTATAAGTCGTTTCGATCAGGCGGAATTTCCCAACGTTTTGCTGCGGGGACTAATGGGGATGGCTACCAATACAGACGATGAATCGGCTGTAAGGCAAGAATTCAGAGGTTTGAAAATTCTTTTTGATGATTTGAAGAGTGCCTTTGCAGCAAAGCTGCCGCAATTCGATATTCTATCGATGGGTATGAGTTCGGACTACAAAATTGCCATAGAAGAAGGCAGCACAATGGTTAGAATTGGCAGCGCAATTTTCGGAAGCCGCTGATTTATTTGGTAACCACCAGTTTTGCCACTGAAGGACTTGCTGAGTCACCAAATATGTGAACCAGAAACAATCCGGCTGGCAATTGTTCCAACGAAATCTGCTCTTTTCCGGTTTGACTGACGAAGTCATAAACCGCTTTACCGCTTAGGTCAGAAATAAGCACCCTTTGCCCGCTTTCTGTTTCAATGTTAACCAACGTGCTTGCCGGATTCGGGTACATTTTGAAATGCGCCGAATGGACAATCTCGCAGAAGCCAACTCCTTCATTCGGAATATTGTGACTGCCCGGAGTCATTCCGGTTTGCTCGCCTACCGGGAAATTATCAGATATTTCCAAAGGATCGAACGTGGTTAAATCAGTTAAGTCACCATTATACCAGGCGGGCTTGGAAAACGGTGTCATATCGTCATAAAACCTAACCGCGGCATCGGGAGTTCCGGCACTCTGGGTAAGCACTACTCCTCCATAGATTAATGCATACTGATCGCCGTTCGTCCAGCCAACTGCATCCAGCAAAACTGCACCCTGTGGTAAATCCAGCTGTCCATCATTATTCAGGTCGTAATCAGCATCTTCAATTATATTAACTGTGCTGAAAATTAAAGCGAAAGTAGTGTTGCCGTTTTCAAGGTAGCCGCCAGGAATACCAAACAGCAGAGTGTCCTTGAAATAAGTTTCTGAAGGAATGTTTGGGTAACCTAAGCTTGTTCCAACGAAAATCAACCCATTGGATCCTACTGTGACGCCATTGAGTGGAATGGAAAGATCGCAATTTCCTGCCGAAGCAGAATCGCCTTCAAAAACACAAAGAAATATATTGTTTAGGGTAGTTCCCGGAGTACCGCGAAGTTCAACGTATTCATAAGGATTATCATCACCCGGAGGGTTAACGATAATTTCATTCAACACCAGCTGAGCATTCAGCATCATCGCCGGAATAGCCCACAAAATTAAACTTCCCGCGAAGCGGAGAAAACTAACCCGACTCATCTTATCAAAACTATTTTTCCTTGAGCTTCCTCAAAATATTTTTCTGAAAGGTAATATGTGAGTTTGTAGTAATAAATGCCTTCCGGCAGAATCATTCCTCTGCGTGTTCCGTCCCAGCTAAATTCCAGATTCGGTGCTGCAAATACTTCCTGTCCCCATCGATCAAAAACTATTATGCTGCCTTTTTCAACAGTTTCTGTATGATAGCATTGGAAATAATCATTGAGATTATCGCCATTGGGAGTGAATGAGGATGGAACATACATCGTTTGAGGAATAACTTCCTTCAGATTAAAATACGCTGTTAATGTATCGCTTGTATCAACCACGCAACCATTTACAATTAGTGAGGAATCGCCAAACAATTCATGGAAATTCATGAAATAATGACTGAATTCATAAGCCTCTTCAGCGAAAATATCTGTGCTTATGATATCTCCGGGAAAGTAAGTGATTGTTGTTGGATAATTTTGAAGCCAAACGCCGTTTACCTGAATTTTACCTGACTCGGGAGGATCTACAACGAATGTAATATCCCAGGTTTGAGTGGGAATGAAATGAACAATTAGCGTATCGCTGGTATCAACCTCCAGAAAAACCGTTTGAGAAAGTCCATCCGGCGAATAGGTGTGATAGGTTGCTGTGTATTCAACAAACTCGAAATTGGTGAGAGGAGTTGCTGTTAATGTAAGCGGGAATCCTTCATCGTAAGTTTGAGTATAAGGAAATGAAGCCGGAGTTACACCATTAATTGAAACTGTTCCGCCATTCGGAGGGTCAACGATAACTGTAATTTCGTGAGTTTCAATAATTTTAAAATGTGCAACAATGCTATCCGGAGCGGTGATTTCGAAGGTATTCAAAGCTTCTGTATCTGCGCTGTTTAATGTACTGGCGAACACCTCCCAATAATCAAATTCGTAGGACGCGTTGGCAGTTGCTTCAATTTCACCTTGAACCCCCCCGTAATAAACTCCTGACCAGGGATATTGAGGAATATTAAGTTCATTGAATCGAATTGTTCCGGCACCTGCCGGCTCAACATTAAAAGCCAGGTTGTGCGGTCCGTTTACCGGATAGCAGTTTATAATGCCTTCTTCCTGAATGTATTCGCAACGATTGGTGATTTGATTGCGCATGTAATCAAGGTGACCTTGCCATTCAGCCATACTGCCTCCCCAACGTGCTATTTGCTGCGGCATTTCAGGTGCGATATGATTTACGATGCTATCGAAATGAGCTAAGGCGTAACCGCAATTCAGGTAGGTATTAATCATTTCCGCATAGCGGTTTACATACCTGGCCTGAAATTCTTCATTAGCCATCAAACGGTTGAAGATATCCAGATGGCCTTCGTTAGGACCTGCATTCGTAAAGTTATCATCCAGGTCGCAAGGGTTTGCAGTATAGTTGGTTGTTGGCCAGCCACTATAATTTTGTCCAAGATTGAACACGTTATCCATATCCCAGAGAGCGTATTTCCATTTCACAGCTGGATTTCCTCTTCCCCGCCACCACATGGTGTTCCAGTTCATCCAGTCGGAATTTACAGCCCAGGAATTCAGAATGATGTAATCAATTACACTGGCGATATCCAGTCTTGTGGAAATCTGATTGTAATTGGCTTGCACCGAAAGATCGGTTGACATAATTGTGTTGTACAGGTCATTCCAGTCGGCTGCACTGCCGTATCGTACATCAAGACCGCCCCAGAATGAAAGCATATCCAGATCTTCTTCTTTCTGCCCCCAATAGTAGTCGGTGTAATCCGGGTCATTAACTTTTTCTCGGATTTCATACAAGCCCCAATATTGACCGTTGATGTAAACAGCGCAATGGTCATTTTTACGCAAATCAACGTTCATGTGTGCTTTCTCTGCCAGTGATTGAACGTATGCGTCCCTTAAATGGCAACCACCTCCGGAACCCCAGGTAAACGGGTAATTGTCGGAAGCACCGGCTTTGAATATAATGCGCTGGAACTTATCGCGTGGTGAGGTTGGGAAAATCTGATAATCGATTTCATCATCGTAACCATATTGATCGCGGACAACGAAATCGACACCTTTTTGCTGGAAAGCCCAGCTGTCATTACCATGACGGTCAACTTCGCCATATGATTCGAATTGTTGTGCTCCTGATGATGTAAAATATTCGATGCTGGAAGTAATTTCGCCCCAGCCGGAGCTGAAAAGATTGCTGTACTGGTCGCTAACCAAAGAAACAACAGGCAGCGTGTGGCTAACACCGATGAAATAAGTATTTGTTTCAATAAATCCTGGTAACAGGTTGGCCGCAGTTGGAAATGAGCGCGCCCGGATTGAAGTAGAAGTGTTAACAGCAATTGGCCCCGAATACAGTGTAGAAGTAGCTGTTGGTTCAGAACCATCGGTAGTATAACGGATATTTATCCCTGTTGCCGCCGTAGAGAGAGCTACATTTTGAGCGCCTCCATACATGCCGGCCGGAATGCTGAAAGTTGGAATTTCCGCGTAATCGTCAAATCCGGAACCGTTTGCTGTTCCCGGGCTTGGATTGGTGAAAATTTGCCAGGTGCTGCCTCCGTTCGGATTACGCCCTCTTGAGTGGTCAACCTGCGTTGGCACAACCGGATATGATTCGAGTATTGTACCTCCCTGATCGGAGAACACAACAAAATCGCCTCCTGTTTGGGTAATTTTAAAATTGGTGTGAAGGTTAATACCTGCATTGACATCTCTGCCGGAGGCGAAGAAAATACGGTACGAATTAGCATTCAGAACAGTTCCCCCGGGTATCTGCCACTTCGTGGGATTACTAACTTTGTCGCTAAGAAAGTAGCCTGAAATATCTACTGCTGATGCACCTGCATTGTATAGTTCAATCCAGTCTGAATTGTCGCCGTAATCGTCGGTAATGCCGTTTCTGTTTGCCCCGCTGTATTCATTTACAACTACCTGAGCAAAGCCGCCAAAAGGCAAAACCAGAAGCATGCAGATGAATACGCAAAACGGTAAATTTAACTTCATGGTGGTAAAATAGTACTCAAAAATACACAATTAACACTTGCGAAACATGGGTTTGATGTATTTGAAAGATGCTGTTTTCGGCTAGATCGTGCTCCGACCCTCAGTGAAATTCCCGTCGACCCTTTCGAAATTATAGAATTTACAGGCTATTCAGAAGTATGAATCAGAATTATTCACTCAGATTTTATTATTGCGCAAAATGTGTTTATTCTTACCCGTTCCAAACGAGTTTATACGATAAAAAATGAGTGAAAATCTATTGCATAATTCTGATTTCGAGATAAATAAACAGTATTGGGATGCCCGTGTTGACTTACACATGCGAAGTGAATTCTATGCTATGGAGAAATTCCGTAGAGGAGGCACTTCCCTTAATCCTACTGAACTTGAGGAGCTTGGCCCGGTTGATGGCAAAAAACTGTGTCATCTGCAATGTCATTTTGGTCAGGATACACTTTCCTGGGCCAGGCTTGGAGCACATGTAACCGGACTGGACCTTTCAGGCGAAGCGATAAGCAAAGCTACCGGGCTGGCTGAAGAGTTGGGGATTGAGGCTCGCTTTGTAGAAGGGAATGTGCTGGAGGCTTCGTCATTACTGGGAGACCAATATGATATCGTTTTTACCTCATATGGGACGGTTTTGTGGTTGCACGACTTAAGTAAATGGGCTTCACAGGTAGCTAAATTGCTAAAGCCGGGAGGTGTTTTTTATCTGGCCGATTTTCATCCGGTAGCATGGATGTTTGATGAACAACTTGAAAAGATTAAATACAGTTATTTCAACGATGAGCGCATTGTTGAGGAAACATCCGGCAGCTATGCCGAACCCACAGCCGACCTGAAAATGAACTGCATAACCTGGAACCATTCGCTTTCTGAAATATGTAACGCACTGATTAATGCAGGTTTAAAAATTGAATTCCTTCACGAATTCGGGTATTGCTGGTATCCGGTATTCGGCAATCTGGTTTCGCGCCCGCCTGCGGCGGGCGGATTCCACCACAAGGATCTGGATGAGAAAATACCATTGATGTATTCGCTGAAAGCCAGATTGTGAAACGTTTATATTCATTATTCCGGTAGGGAACAAGTATTTGGCACCTCAATATGAACTGAATACTAATTATTGCATTTGTCGTTGCATACTAGAAAATCGAATGCAGTGAGTCGAACTCAATCTGGGCAGTTATATGTTATTGGTATTTAGGTTTATACAATGCAATTGGTGGAGTTTTTTAGATTTTAGTATGTTTGGAAAAGAAACAGAAGCTGCTTCTAATCTGAAAAGGTTGTACTAAAAGTTGTTTTAAAGATGAAGATATTTTCACATGTTATTGTTGCAATTATTTGCTGTTTTAAACTGAGCGGACAGGGTTTTATTAATGGAGATTTTGAAAATAATGAGACTGATACCTGCGTATTTAATTTAACCAATTCGTCATTCAATTCGACAGTTGAGAATGTGTATTCATTTGGTATTGAAGAACAACCAGACGTTCAAACTGATACCTGTTATGTTACTCCTCAAAGTGGTGATTGGTGCATCGGTCTTTCAGCCAGACCTTCAGGCGGACATGATGCCATTGCTTTGGAATTGACTTCGTCTTTAGTACCCGACCAATTTTATGAATTGAAGTTTTGGACTTTCGGAAACACTAGTTTTCATCCACTACTTGACTCACTAAAGATTGGTTTGAGTTCTCAAAATTCAGCATTTGGAAATAGAATTTATACAACCCTTGCGGAACAAAGTGCTTGGCAGGAACATACGATTTTGTTTCAATCAGATTCAGCTTATTCATTCATAACCGTTGAAATGAAGGAAGATTTTAATTCTGGCTGGGTTCAGATTGATAACTTCTCAATTTCCAATTCAACAGGTGGATTTGCTGACCTCAATAGTTATAATCATTTGCAGATATTTCCAAACCCGGCTTCAGAAGTTGTAAATTTTAAAGTCGAATCCAATACGAAGATTGCACAGTTTTCAATCTTTACGACATCAGGAAAGATAGCTTTTGAAGGGTTAATCACAAACTCTGACGGGTTTAAAATAGATATTGGCAATTTACCCAATGGTGTTTATGTTGTGAAGGTTTCAACTGATTCGAACCAATTTATCTCAAGATTCATTAAGATCTGATATCGGGTTTTAGTTACCTTTTCACTCAGAATTCAATCCTGTAACTCAGTGTTGGAATAATTCCGGCCTGCGTGGAGGTCTCAATTTTCTGAGTGTCGAAATCGTAATAGCGTGAATATTCGTTCAGGCGGTTGGTAGCATTTTGAATGTCGATTTTCCAAACTCGGGTTGTTTTGGGTTTGTTGATGGTATAGCTGATTCCCACATCCAACCGTCGATAGAAGCTACCACGACTTTCGTAAGCCCGACTGTAATCATAAACACCTTCGCCGGCAGCAATGGATTCCTGCAGATTCACAGGCGTGTAACGCTTTCCTCCTGCAAGGAGCGAGCGCAGATTAACACTTAGAACCCGGTTGCTACCCAGATTGAATTCCTTACCTGCTAAAATGCTTCCGGCATAATTGCCGTTGTATGCGGTATTGCGCAATACTCCATCCGAACCCCGGTATTTTGAATCGTAAACAGATGAGGTTAGCATCATGTACCATTTGGAGGAGAAGTACTTTTCGAGGGTAATTTCTACTCCCCGGTTGTAGCCAGTACCTGAGTTTTCCGCTTTAATGCTGGTGTACCCGTCGTTGAGGTTAATCATGGATAAATGATCGGATGCTTCAGAATTTACCGGCACATCAAACAAATGCTGATAATACACCTCGGTTTTTAAGTGCCAGTATTGCGATAGCATGGTTTCGTAGCCCAATACGTAATGAAGCGATTTTGACAGGCCCAGATCGCGGTTGGGCAGTTCGGTGCTGCCATCGGCCTTGGTGCGTTGACTAAAATAAATACTCAGATCTTCGAGTCGTGAGTGAACGCCTACACCTGCGCTTAAAATCTGATTTCCTTTAAAATTCCATTTAATCCCTGCGCGGGGTTCGAAACTCTGGTTGCCATTGAGTGCAAATCGCATGTAATGCAAGCCGGTATTCAGGCTTAGGCGATCGTTAAACCGGTGTTGCCAGTTTACAAACGATTGGGCCGAACCGGTAGAGCCCTTTCTGTCGATGCTGGTGAAATAGGTCGAAAGCTCATCGTCGTATGAGCGTGAATAAAGTCCATAACTCAATCTGGATAGAATGATCCCTGTCTTGATGCTGTTTTTGCGGTCAATTTTGTGATGCAGATTTACCGAAACGCGTAAAGCACTATTACCGAATTCCTCCTTCAATTCGTTATACATGTAAACATCGTTGGTGTCGAGGAAATCGCCTGAATAATTATTCCCGTTATGCGTGGCGGCAAATGTGGTTTTTACCCATGTTTTCGGATTAATAATATAGCTGTGGGTTAATCCTGCAACGCCGAGTGAAGTATTAAAACGATCCTTGTAATTAACAGTCTCACCTTCGTATTTCTCATTGATGGCACTTAAGCCGCCTATGCCGAAAAGGGTGAACCTGCCTGCTTTTTCGGTAGGGAAATTCATGTTGAATGATAAATCCTGAAACCGGGGTATGGCGTCGCCTACGATTTTAATTCCGATTTTTTGAAGCAAAGCCAGT
>JAGQVC010000059.1 GCA_020438185.1 Bacteroidota bacterium | reverse complement strand
AGCCCGTTTCTAAAACAGAGGCATTGCAGTTTTTTTTCTTTTCTGCCGATAAACCCACATTATTGGTTGTTGGCGGAAGTCTTGGTGCAAAATCGGTTAACGAAAGTATCCGGGCAGCCCTTCCATCACTGCGTGAGCAGGGAATACAATTAATATGGCAAACCGGAAACCCTTACAGGGAGCAAGCAGAATCTGCTTTGCAGGAAACCCGCTCTGAAGGATTTGTAACCCGTGCATTTATTCCTGAAATGCAAATGGCATATGCTGCTGCCGATTTGGTGGTTTCCCGGGCCGGGGCTCTGGCTGTTGCAGAAATTTGTTTGCTTGGCAAAGCTTCGGTGCTTGTGCCCTACCCTTTTGCATCCGAAGACCACCAGACCAAAAATGCAAAAGCACTTGCCGATGAAGATGCAGCAGTACTGATTGCTGACCATCAGGCTGCGACTCAGCTTGAACAGGCGATTCATGAATTAATGGCTGACAAATCCCGCCGGGACGCGTTGTCGGCTCGGGTGAAGAAATTCGGCAAACCCGATGCTACCGATATAATAGTAAAAGAAGTTCAAAAACTAATGGCATTGTGATGGAGACCGGATCATTGAAATACGTTTATCTGCTTGGCGCCGGAGGCATCGGAATGAGTGCCCTGGGCAGGTATTTCCTGAATTTGGGTAAAGAAGTTGCCGGATACGACAAAACACCTTCGGCACTCACCGATGAATTGATTGCTGAAGGCATGCAGATTAGTTTTGAGGATAAAACCGAAACCCTGCCTGCGTTTATTAGTCAGGGGCCTTCGGCCGAAATACTCGTAATTTATACTCCGGCCGTACCGGCCGATAGTGAATTACTGAATCACATTCGCGAAGCCGGCTTTAAACCACAAAAGCGCTCCGAAGTGCTCGGGATGATAGCAGCTGCGCACCGAACTATTGCAGTTGCCGGAACCCATGGAAAAACAACCACTTCCACACTGATTGCCCATATGCTCAGGTATGCCGGCTACAATCCCGTGGCTTTTCTTGGTGGTATTTCGGTGAATTACAACAGCAATTATTTACCGGGAAATGCTGATAGTTTGCTGGTTGCTGAAGCTGATGAATTTGACCGTTCTTTTCTGACATTAAATCCCGACACCGGAATCATCACTTCTGTTGATGCAGACCATTTGGATATTTATGGCAATGCAGCTTCGCTGATTGACTCGTTTGAGGCCTTTGCCAGAACTGTAAAACGTAAACTAATCCTGAAGAACGGTCTTGATTTGCCGGGCGAACTTTATGGGAAGGCAGTCACCTATCATACTTCAAAACCATCAGACGTAAGTCTGAAAGATTTAAAAATTGAGCAGGGAAGCTATGTTTTCGATGCCCTTGCATCGGATGTACTGATTTCGGGAATTGCGCTTGGTGTGCCAGGAAAACACAATGTAGAAAATGCACTTGCTGCAATTGCAGTTGCACTTGATCTGGGCATTCCTTCCAATACCATCCGCGAAGCCCTTGAAAGCTTTAAAGGAGTTAAAAGACGTTTCGAGTATATTGTTAAAAGCGATGAACTGGTTTACATTGACGATTACGCTCATCATCCGGAAGAACTGCGTGCATTCATCAGCTCTGTAAAGGCTATGTATCCGGGTAAGGTAATTACCGGTGTGTTTCAACCGCATTTGTTTAGCCGCACACGCGATTTTATGGAAGGATTTGCTGAAAGCTTATCATTACTGGATGAAGTGATGCTGATGGAAATCTATCCGGCGCGCGAAAAACCAATCGAAGGAATTACATCATCGGTATTGCTTGACAAAATTGAAGCGAAGAACAAAAGTCTGGTTAATGGTGAAAAGCTGCTACAAAGGATTTCGGAAAAGAAACCACAGGTTTTGTTAACGATGGGTGCCGGCGATATAGACAGAATGGTAACACCGCTCAGGAACATGCTGAGCACAAAAACAGAAGCACATGAAAGCTAAAGTGAAACAGATTCTGCTTTGGAGCGTCACGGTGATTCTGGCGCTTGCGCTGTTCAGCTTTGTGAATCAGCGTCGCAAGAACGCATTATGTACTTCGGTAAAAGTTGAATTTACCGGCAATCCTGAACTTCAGTTTGTAGGTAAGGAAGACGTACTGGATTTGCTTTACTCGAAAGGGTTCAGGATTGAACAGGTTGCTGTTGGCAGTATTAATTTGATGGAAATTGAGAAGGAGCTCACCAGGCATCCTGCGATTAAGTCGACCGAAGCGTTTTTCACATCAGGTAACGTATTGAACATAAGAGTACAGAAACGCGAGCCGGTTTTAAGAGTAATTGATTCCAGCGGCGAATCCTACTACCTGGACGAAGATGGTGAATACATGCCGTTGCAGGATTCCTACACAGCACGGGTACCGGTTGCTTCGGGAGTTATTATGGAAAAAATGCCTGGAGTTACCATGAAGGAAATTATGCAAAGCGATAGTCTTCAAAAGGTTTGCATACTCGACGACTTATATATGATTTCATCCGCCGCCAGGCGAGATACTTTTATTTGGGCACAAATGGAGCAGTTAAATGTGCTGCCCGACAGAGAAATTGAGCTCATTCCGGCAATCGGGCCGGGAAAAGTGCTCTTAGGAGATGCCTCAGGCATCAGTGATAAATTTAACAGATTCAGTCTGTTTTACAAGGAAGGTCTTCCAAAGGCCGGCTGGAATACGTACAGTTCCATTAATTTAAAATTCAACAACCAAATTATCTGTACTCAAAACACATATTGACTATGGAATCAGAAATCATCGTTGGCCTTGACATAGGCACCACAAAAATTGTCGCAATAGCCGGACGTAGAAACGAACACGGAAAAATTGAAATTCTCGGACACGGCAAATCCACCTCGATTGGTGTGAAGCGCGGCGTGGTGTCAAATATCGAGCGAACGGTTCAGAGTATCCGTGCGGCGGTAGAAGAAGCCGAAGACTACGGTATGGATATCAAAATGGTACACGTAGGCATTGCAGGCCAGCATATTAAAAGTCTGCAGCACCACGGCTACCTTACTCGCTCAAACTATGAGCAGGAGATTACGCAGAATGATGTGGATGCCCTTACACAGGACATGTACAAACTGGTTATGCTTCCCGGTGAGGAGATTATTCATGCAATTCCACAGGAATTTATTATTGATAACGAAAAAGGAATTAAGGATCCAATTGGTATGTGCGGTATCCGCATGGAAGCCAATTATCATATTATTACCGGTCAGGTTGCGGCGGCCAAAAACATTTACAAATGTGTGAACCGTGCCGGACTTGAAGCTGCAGAGCTTATTCTGGAACCACTGGCTTCGGCAGAAGCTGTATTGAGCAAAGAAGAAAAAGAAGCCGGTGTTGCTTTGGTTGATATTGGTGGTGGCACCACTGACATTGCTATTTTTCAGGAAGGCATTATCCGCCATACGGCGGTGATTGCGCTTGGAGGAGACATTATTACCGAAGACATCAAGGAAGGATGTTCCATTATTAAGGACCAGGCTGAAATGCTGAAAATCCGTTTTGGTTCTGCACTCGCCAGCGAGAGCAAGGAAAACGAAATTGTGTCAATTCCCGGACTCCGCGGGCGCGAGCCTAAGGAAATAAGCCTGAAAAATCTGGCCAACATTATTCAGGCCCGAATGGAAGACATTATTGAGCACATCTACTATGAAATCAAGAATTCAGGTTATGAGAAAAAGCTTATTGCCGGAATTGTAGTTACAGGAGGAGGTGCCAAACTGAAGCATGTATCGCAATTAATCGAATACATGACAGGAATGGATACCCGTATTGGATATCCGAACGAGCATCTTGCAAAGGCTTCAGAAGAAATTGCTTCGCCCATGTTTGCCACTGCCGTGGGATTAGTGATTAAGGGTTTTGAACGCAACGAAACCATGAAGCAAAGAGACGATCTGCTTAAACAAGGTAAAAAGCCAAAACAGTTGAAGCCTCCGGGCTTCTTTGATACGCTGTTCGCAAAAACAAAGAACTTCTTCGAAGAAGACAACGACCAGAATTCATAAACCAAACAAGCTTAATACAACAACCCGATTATAAAACCCAGAACCATGAACGAGAAGAAAGAACTGAACATGACTTTTGAAATTTCAAAGCCTCAATCGTCAATTATAAAGGTAATAGGCGTTGGAGGCGGAGGCAGTAATGCTGTTAACCACATGTTTCGCCAGGGAATCAGGGGAGTGGACTTTATTGTCTGCAATACCGATCAGCAGGCACTGGATGCAAGTCCGGTTCCGGTGAAAATACAACTTGGCTCAACCTTAACAGAAGGTCGCGGTGCGGGATCCATTCCCGAGGTAGGTAAAAATGCCGCTATTGAGAACATTGAGGAGCTCAAGGATTTTCTTGGGAAAGAAACCAAAATGGTATTCGTAACTGCAGGAATGGGCGGCGGCACAGGTACCGGTGCTGCGCCGGTAATTGCAAAGGCTGCACGCGAACTTGGAATACTTACCGTAGGAATCGTAACTGTTCCCTTTACTTTCGAAGGCAGAAAGCGTCGCACGCAGGCGATGGAAGGACTAGAGGAATTGAAAAATTCGGTAGATACCATTCTGGTGATTTCGAATGATAAGCTTCGTGAAATACATGGCAACCTTAAAATGCACGATGCATTTGCTGAAGCCGACAATGTATTAACAACAGCAGCAAAAGGAATTGCTGAGATTATTACCGTTAGCGGATATGTAAACGTTGACTTTGCCGACGTTCACACGGTAATGAATAATGGAGGTTCTGCAATAATGGGAGCTGCCATTGCCGAAGGCGAAGGGCGTGCCATGAGAGCGGTTGAGGGAGCTCTTTCTTCTCCTTTGCTTAACGACAACAGAATTGTTGGAGCCAAGCATATTCTGATTAACATAAGTGCCGGAAACGAAGGTATTCATCTGGATGAAATCGGTGAAATAATTGATCACATTCAGGATGAAGCCGGCAGCACAGCCAATGTAATTTTTGGTACAAATACCGATGACTCGCTGGGAGACAGTATTTGTGTAACCCTTATAGCCACAGGCTTCAACACGGGTGAAGAAGTGCAGGAAAGAGTAGTTATGAAAATGGACGAAACTCCTGCAACTCAACCACAGATGCCGGTTCCGGTGGCAATACCTCAGCCGGAGGCTTCAATTACCAATACGAACAAAATAACTGAATCGAAACCTGATTTGAAGCTTGACAAAGACGAATCGGTTTTGATTGAGAATGCTGAAACAAGACCGGAGCTGATGTTTACAATGAAAACTGTAAACACACCTGAACCAGTTGAAGAAACGCAATCAACAAGCGATGAGGATCACCTCAGAAAGTCGAAAGAGCGTCTGGAAAATTTGAGAAAACTCTCAGGCAAAATTAATACACCTGCTCCGGTAAATGATCTGGAGAATATTCCGGCTTTCAGAAGAAGGAATGTGGTTCTTGACAAAGTGGATTACTCGGATGAAACTGAAATTTCACGCTACACTCTGAGTGAGAACACAGAGGAAAAGAAGATTGAGATCAGGCCTAATAACTCATTCCTTCACGATAACGTTGATTAAGATGAATCTGGAATCCAGAATTAACGAAGACATAAAGCAGGCAATGCTTGCCCGTGAAAAGGAAAAGCTGGAAGCTCTCAGAGCTGTAAAGTCGGCGGTTCTGCTTGCAAAAACCGAAAAAGCGGGAGCCGAGATTGATGAGCAGGCTGAAATTAAACTGCTGCATAAGCTTGTAAAACAACGCAAGGAATCTGCTGCAATTTACCGTGAACAAAAGCGCGATGAAATGGCTGCCGAGGAAGAGTTCCAGGCATCGGTAATTGAAAAATACCTGCCGGCGATGCTAAGCGAAAGTGAGGTAGCTGCTATAATTGACAAGATTATTGCTGCTTCTGGTCCGGTTTCTGTTAAAGATATGGGCCGGATTATGGGCGAAGCCAATAAGGAAATCGCAGGACGAGCTGAAGGAAAGCTCGTTGCTGATCTGGTAAAAAAGAAGTTAAGTTAATAGTTTGGTTGTTGTATTATATATCGAAGCCCTGTGAAAACGGGGCTTTGGTATTTTTACCGGCTTAGTAGTTTCTTCAATTTTTGGACAGCCGCTTTATTTTCTTTTGCATGAATTGCAGCCATTACTCTTTCCTTTTCAAGTGAGGTGAGGTGAAAATTCATTGATATTACTTCGTCGGAAGAATTGGATGCCGGGTTCATATCCAATTCTATAAATTCGATCTTGCCGCCAAACCACACATTGGCATACATAACCAGCTCATCGTGCTGGTAGTCCTGAATTCTGAACATATTCTCGTAAACATTCCCCAGAGGTGAGCTAAGCAATTCAAAAATGCTTTTTTTGTTAGGTGTTTTCAGGTCATACGCTTTGTGGTTTTCACGAATCTGGAGGAACACAACTTTATCTGTATTGGCGAGAATCCAGCGCCTGAAATGAAACAGGTATCTCATGGAAGTCTTAATCCCATAGTTATCCCGGAAACCGGCATCCATTACTTCCAGAATCGGGTCACTGGGCAATGATACGGATGGCAGTATATAGGGGAAGGTGGCGCTCATACGTATTGCTGTTGAGAACCTGAGACTATCGGCACGCTGTTCCCTGAAAACCCTTCTGAATTCTATATCTTCAGGGAGACTTTTCACAACAGTTCCCCTTTGACCTGGAGTAAATGTAAGATATGAAACCGGCTGAGCACTGATCAGAAGTCTGCGACCATCGTTGATTATGGTGGGAGTAAAAACCATCATTGGAATGGTTCCCTGCTCCTCTGCATCGGCATAAGAGATAATGGGTTTATTTAGTATTCCGCCTGTATTCTCATGCAGGACGCGCTCAAATTCATATCCCCGGTCGCGTGTGTAGGTCAGGCCGGCTACCTGAACACGTTGCAACCTCAGAAATACGTCATTAACCGCCAGTGAAAATCCGACGGGATTCAACATGTCGCGTGAGATATTATCCGCGTATTTACGGTTATAAATATCAAGTCCCGCATCCTTTTGAGAGCGTAAATAAAGCTCCCTGTAATACGCTGCGCCAATCATCCCACCCGAGGAGCCACTGATAAGCCTGATGTTTTTCATTAGTCGGCCTTGGCAGGCCGAGTCGGCTTTTTGCAATGAATACAAGGTCCATAAAGCTGACTTTAGTCCACCTCCGCTTACATTAAGAAAAACAATTACCGGTTTGCCATTCCTTCCGGAATAAGCTTTTTGTTTCCAGTTTTTTAACGATTTCAAACCTGCATCAGAGTCCATTCGCATGCTGGCAACCTTTTGCCTGTCAATTAACATGGAGTCCGGAAGTACTGCCTGAACACCATCGTAGTACAAACCGTAAGCGCGGTTACGTTTACCAAACCATTCGTAACCCGATAGCCAGTTTATGGCAATTGCCAGAATGATAAAAACGGGGAGCGACCAACTCTTGAGCCATGTATGAATTGCGCTGGCCAGCATAAGCATCATGGTAAGGCTCAGAAAAATACTTGCTCCTGCCGGAATCATAAATACGGGAATATCTCTGAAAAACCCCAGAAACAGCAAAACAAGAACAACTGCGATTTCGAAAATGGCAGCAGCTGTGTGATTTTGTCTGAACACCCTTGAAATCATTTCTTTGTCGTAGTGAGCTGTATCACGAGCAGTACGAATCTTAAAACCAGAAATGTAGGTCTCAACCGTTTCCTGCGTTTCCTGGCGACCCGAATCACTCACTCTCTTCCAGGAATTACCCTTAAGTTGAACACGTCTGGTTTTTTTCTTTTCTGATTTCTTAAGAATATCGATGCCAAATAGTTTGAAGATATCTTTTGAAACAGTGAAGAAATAAGTCAGACTTAACACATAAAAGAAAAGTGCACCTAAAACAAATCCCGATAGATTAAGGACGATATCTGTTTTTGAAATGTGTTCAAAATGGACCTGAAACTGAAAAGTACTTACCAGGTAAAGCAAAATGTACAGAAGAGGCAATATAAAATTATTGACTGTGTACTTCACAAAAGGCCTTGATACAGAAGCCAGAAAATGGAATCGATGAGAATTTACTATATAACTGGCAATCTGGAATGCCATTATAAATGCTCCGCAGGAACCTCCCAGAACGAGGTAGGAAAAGAAGTCCACTTTCCCGAGATA
>JAGQVC010000005.1 GCA_020438185.1 Bacteroidota bacterium | reverse complement strand
ATATCAATTGAAGAGGCAAAGCCCGGGGACCTTGTTTTTTTTGCTACCAAAAGCGCAAAAGTTTCCCATGTGGGCATGTACATGATGGACAATAAATTTGTTCATTCAAGCACCAGCAAAGGAGTCATCATTTCATCGCTCGACGAAACGTACTATCGTGAAAGGCTGGTTGGATTTGGAGCCTATCGCTGAACATCACACTTCGGACATTAAATCTGGCGAACCTTCATCGTGAAAATCCACTATATCCATGTTTCTTTTGCGATTCTGAAACAGATAAAAGGTATTTAATCCTGCTATTAAAATGGTTCCCGTAACTACAAGCCAGAACCCGATTACGAAATTCAGAGTCAGCTTTATATAACTGAACATTGCTGCCTGACTTTCCATCTGGCTGGCCCATTGATGTAGCATGACCCACCTGAATACAAGCAATATAAGTAACACCAGTAATGACAGAATAATAGCCAATTGTTCTCTGAATGTTTTTAAAACAAGACTTAATACAGCTCCAAGAAAAAGTAAAACAGCCGCAATCAGGGTGAAAACATCATTGCTGTTTTTGCGCTTTTCATTAAGTGATTTAAACTGATCATTTTCATTCAGGTAATCCATCATGGATGCATCGCTCAATTTCATATCACCGCCAGTAATCATAGCATAACCACTCATTGAACCAAGCGAATTACTATTGCATTTAATCTCAATAAATGGTAAAAAGAAACAGATAAGCAATACAGAAAAAAGGGTGGAATTAAGATAATAGCGCATCGTGCAGGGTTGATTTTTCAATGATACAAAATAATTCCGCTAGCTTTTATAACCAGCAATCCACCTGAGCATGTTAAAAATAAATTCAGGACGTTTATTTTATTTCTTAATTCATTACTCATCTTTATCCTATGCGTGAAAAGTACGTTGAAGTTTTATCAAAATATATTCACAAAGACGCCGTAGATCAGATTGTTTCGTGGGTTATGAACTATGGTGTTCATTTAAAAATAACTTCCGGTAGATCTACCAAACTTGGTGATTTCAGACCCAATCCTGACAAGGACCGGGGGCATAAAATAACCATTAATTACAATCTCAACCGGCATTCATTTCTGATAACTCTGGTCCACGAAATGGCTCATCTTGTTACCTGGAATCAGTATGGAAATCGGGTAAAACCACACGGGACAGAATGGAAGTATCATTATCGCGAAATGTTGCTGCCGTTTCTTAATACGGCAGTTTTTCCGGGTGATGTATCAACAGCACTGGTTAGGTACCTTGATAACCCGGCTGCATCAAGCTGCACGGATGTTCACTTAATGAGAACATTAATGAAATACGATGAGGACCAGGGAATTCTTCTTGAAGACATTCCAGGTCAATCCGTTTTCAGATTGGAAACAGGTAGAGTTTTTAAAAAAGGAGAGAAAAGGAGAAAGTATTATGAATGTCAGGAGATATCTACCGGCCGGCAATATCTTATTAATCCGCTTGCCGTTGTTGAACCAGTGAGAAGTTAAGCCTTAGGATTTTGTACCTTGCGGCCTCTTTTAGCAACATGGACAAAGATTACAGGCAAAAACGGGTGTCTGAAATGTCAGATACTCTTAAAGGTTCTGAAATTATTCGCCTGGCCGGAGAAATTAATGAGAAGATTAATGCCGGAAAGCAGATTCATAACTTCACAATTGGAGATTTCGATCCGCACATTTTTCCTTTACCAGAAGCTTTAAAAAATGAGATTATTCGTGCCTACGAAGAGCATGAAACTAATTATCCGGCTGCAAATGGTATTTTACCTCTTCGTAAGGAAATAGCTTCGTTAATCAAACAAAAGCTCAATCTTGAGTATTCTCAGGAAGAAATTCTCATTGCCGGGGGGGCTCGCCCGTTGATTTATGCTGCATATCAGGCAATTCTGAATCCGGAAGAAAAAGTTCTGTTCCCGGTTCCTTCGTGGAACAACAATCATTATTCTCACTTGAGCCGGGCTCAATGTATTGCAATTGAAACAAAATCGGAAAATGATTTTATGCCTCGCGCAGAAGAGCTCAAACCATACATAGAAGAAGCTTCTTTAGTTGCACTTTGTTCTCCACTAAATCCAACCGGGACTGTTTTTTCAAAAGAAACTTTGCTTGAAATATGCGAGCTCATAATTAAGGAAAACCAACGAAGAGAACCCAACCAAAAGCCGCTTTATTTATTATATGATCAAATTTACTGGATGCTCACTTTTGGCGGGACAAGTCATTTTGATCCCGTATCACTTTTGCCTGAAATGAAACCTTATACTATTTATATAGATGGGATATCAAAATCATTTGCTGCAACGGGAGTACGTGTTGGCTGGGCTTTCGGACCTGAAGATGTTATTTCAAAAATGAAGAGCATTTTAGGGCATGTTGGTGCCTGGGCTCCCAAAGCGGAACAGGTTGCAACTGCAAGATACATTGCCTCAGGTGATAGAATGGAAGCGGATCTTGCCAAGCTTAAGAGTTCTATTTACGAACGGCTTCAAGCTTTTCATAAAGGGTTTTCAGAATTTAAAGCTGCTGGTTATGCAGTTGACAGTGTTGCACCTGCCGGTGCGATATATTTGACCGTGAAGTTCGCAATCAAGGGAAAAACAACTCCCGATGGCAAGCTTATACTTACAACTTCTGATGTGACAACTTATCTTTTGGATTCAGCAGGACTTGCGATAGTTCCATTTGTAGCTTTTGGTGCTTCAGCCGATTCAGACTGGTTTCGATTGTCTGTTGGAACTTCCCGTACTGAAGAAATCCCGTTGGTTCTGGGAAAAATAGAGAACAGTCTGAAAGGACTTAGATAATTTGAAAGAATGGATAATACTATACATAATAATTATTGCGTGATTATGGCTGGGGGGATCGGAAGTCGTTTCTGGCCAATGAGTCGTCAACAGCACCCCAAACAATTTCTCGATGTGCTGGGCACAGGAAAAAGTCTTCTGCAGGAAACGTATAATCGATTTAAAGGATTAATCCCTGAAGAAAACATCTTTATTGTAACGAATAAAACGTATGAGAACCTGGTAAGAAAACAATTACCGGAGATTAATTCTGATCGGGTTTTGCTGGAGCCTTCCCGTCGAAATACGGCGCCTTGCATTGCTTATGCGTGTCACAAAATTAGAATGATTAACCCGGAAGCACGAGTAATAGTGGCTCCGTCAGACCATCTGATTTTAAACACAGAAGTTTTCCTTGATAAGGTTTCAAGCGGATTTAGTTTCGTCGAAAAAAACAGAGCATTACTTACTTTGGGAATTAAACCCGGACGTCCGGATACAGGCTATGGGTATATTCAATTTGTTCCTCAATCTGAAGGAGAAACAGATTTCAGGAGAGTAAAAACATTTACAGAAAAGCCAAATCTGGAACTTGCCAAATCTTTTTTGGCAAGTGGCGAGTTTTTGTGGAATTCAGGGATTTTTATCGCCAAGGTAAAAGATTTCATTGGTGCGTTTAGTGAGCATTTACCTGAAGTGAATAACCTCTTTTCGGACGGTGAGGCATCCTATTTTACAGATGGCGAAAGCGACTTTATAGAAAAAGCATATGCACAGTGCACCAACATTTCGATTGATTATGGTGTAATGGAGAAAGCGTCCAATGTATATGTTCTTCCATCTGACTTTGGTTGGTCAGATTTGGGGACCTGGGGCTCATTGTATGAAAACTTCAACAAGGACAGTAACGAAAACGCTATTATTGGAAGGAATGTTATGATTCAGGACGCTTCCGGCTGCATAGTCAATGTTCCAAAAGACAAGTTAGTCGTTATCCAGGGACTAAAAGATTTTATAGTTGTTGAGTCTGATGGCATTCTTTTAATCTGTAAAATGGAAGACGAGCAGGAAATACGCCAACTGGTAACCAATGTAAAGGTTGAGAAAGGGGAGGAGTATGTATAGTCCCGCTTTAACGGGCAAGTAAAATGAAAAAGCCCCGGGAAGGGGCTTTTCAGTAAGCGTGGAGGTTATACAAAAATAAAAATTCAAAAGAAATCAGAACTCCCAGAGGTCGTGTTCCATTATCACGATTTCCTCTTTAATTCTGTTTGATTCAAGCAGAGCGTCCAGACCTTTTTTATACTCATTAATAGAACGATCGTAAACGTTTTCTTCCTTTATGATGTAACTACTAAACTGCCTTTTCCAAAAAATATCATCGAAAGATCTTCTTTCCATTGGATTTTTGCGGTTAAACACATCATATTTGGCAAGAACTGTTCTTGCTTCCGGGAAGTAAACCCAGAATAGCGGCTGATCTCCTTTTTCTTTATCCTCCTGCTCGTAAAGGAGTGAAATACCAAGAATTCTAACATCAAGCACTGAACGCTGGCGATCAAAGAACCACTCTTCCTTCAGAAGAATTTTTTTAACTCTGTTTGGAGAAAACGATTCCGTAATTGTAATAAGAGTATCCACAGAAGGATCCAACATACTTGGAATCATCTTTTCGTAACTTTTTTCAGTGAGCTTTTTCACATCACCCGGAGTAATTTCTACGGAGAAATCATCGACCGAGGCGCTGTAAACGCGCAACGAAACTTCTTCAGTTACTGCTTTGTACAGAACATTTGTCAAACTGCGCAACCCGTTCACATCACTGGTGATTGGATAATAAAGAGGAAGATTTATTTTTTCCCTTAGGTCAATAATTCTCCAGATTCTCCTTTTCCACATCACATCTGCTTCACGGATAGGTGTATAAGGAATCGGTTTGCGGTTCATGATATGTTCACGCTTGAACACACCATCGTATGCTTTTTCATCACCCAAAACAGATTGGGAATTCACCTGAATAGATCCAAGCAAGATGAATGATGCAAATAAGAGGGTTATACGTTTCATAAGCCGCATTTTTACCTGATTACTTCACACTAAATTGAGCCGTAAGTGTACGAACAGTTCCATCCGGACCTTTAGCACGAATATCAGAGAAGAAAATTTTTCCGCCAGGTTTCACCTGATTCAAAAGAGCATCTACACTGGAGTCAAATCTGTTTCCGCTAACCTGAGCAGTTTTATAAAAACCTCCGATGTTAGCACCGAATTCGAATGACATAATTGTGAAGTTCGCTTTGAAGTCAAAGTTTTCAAGCACCGCTGAAAGATAGCCCGCAGACTTTAGCTCTCCGATAGAAAGAGCCTCACCACTTTTCTTACCAAGCAGCATAGGTGTTGGGTCTGGAATTCTTTTAATTCGGAATTCAGGAGCACCCATTGAAGAAGCTTTTCCGGCTGCGCTTTTTACACTAACTGGAATTGTACATTTAGTTCCACCGGAAACAGTAACCATATAATTACCATTGCTAACTTTGGTAAGCTTGCCAGGAGCGCCTGTTAAAGATGCTTCAATTTTAGTTGGGTCTGAACCCGGAACAGAAATCGAAACAGGATTATCAACTCCGATGTAGAAAACGTTCATACTTGTTGGCGATACTACCGCAGCAGGTTTAATCGCCATATACTCATATTCTACCTCAGAAGTTTCTTCGTTTCCTTCAGCATTAATAAACTTAACAGCTGCTCTGATTTTTTGAGGGCCTTCAGAACCCGGACGTGCTTTGTAAATTACAGATCCGGTTTCATCAGTTTCTGAAATTTTATTTCCGTTAACGGTTACATCAGGTGTCATAGAAGAGTTGAATGCCGCAACGAAAATTTTAGCAGTGAATTCATCTCCAATAGTAACAACGCTTGAAGAAGGAATCATTTGTGCCGCAAGTTTATCAACTTTGATAGTCTTTGCTCCAATTGATTTGAACAGTTCATTCAGAACAGTTCCTTCTGCATTGCGCACTTCAGTCTGAATTTGAGACAATACGGAAACTTGTGCCGCTAAAGGAAGGTGATAAAACTTATTGGTTTCCCAGGTTTCTTTTTCTACTCCTTTTCTTGGAGGGTCAGAGGTGTCAAGTCCCAGATTTGTGTTTTTCGCTACATCAGGATTCAGAACGCCCAACAAATTCTTTTTGAATCCGTCTATTTTGCTTTTCAATTCTGATGCTTTTCCCCCTGTTCCAGTTTCGCCGCACATAATGCGTGTACAGTTGTCATACTTGTCTTTGGAATTTACCCGAGCAAGATCAATAGTATCGGCAACTTCTTTTGCAACCTGATCTTCAGCCTGAATAAGCTCAGACTTGATATCAGCAACATATTTATGGAGCTCATCGGCCCACTTTTTTACTTTCTGAGAATTCTCATAAGGAATCTTAGCTCTTGCTGGTTCAAGATCTAACTGAGCTTTTAGTGAGGAGTACAACAAATTGTTATTTGCCTCAAAATTCTTGTCTGTTTTAACAAGACCGGTATTCATTACCACAAAAGCCTCAAGGATTTCCTTAGATACGTTCAGCGCCAGAAGTGCAGTCAGTACGAGATACATCATACCGATCATCTTCTGCCTTGGCGTTTCTTTTCCTCCTGCCATGATTTAAAGTTGTTTTTGAGTTAACTGAAATTGAAAATTACTGACGGTTTACGTTCATTGCTGTTAGCATATTACCATAAACGGTATTCAGAGAACTCAAATTATTGGTCAGCTGAGACATTTCATCTTTGTATTTCTGAGTATCAGAAACAGAAGCCTGAAGGTTGCTCATCAGGGTTTCAATACCATCATACAATTTGTTGGTAGCCTGAGTATGTTCGTGGGCACCACGCAGCTGCAATTCATAAACAGAGTTAAGCTCAGACAGGTTTTTCGCCACTTTTTGAAGCTGCTCACCATAGGTGGCTCCATCTTCATTAGACATGGAAAGACCGGTTAAAGATTCTGTTGCTTTGATATAAGTTTCAGAAAGAGTATCTACACTCTGAGAGGCTTTCTTAATATTGCTTACATAATCATTAGTAGCAACTGAAGCATCAGTAATGTCGGCAAGTTTAGAAGTGTTTTCTCCAAGAGCTTTCAAGCTATTTCCAAGACTTTCAATCAGTTCCGGACCAACCTTTGCTTCTTCAAGCATTTTATCAAGTTGCTGAGCAACCGGATCTTTACCGGCAACAGCTTTTTTGTCTTTTGTAGGGTGATCGTCGTGCATTCCTGCAAGTTCCGGATAAACAAGTGACCAATCCGGCTCTTCATGCGGTTTGTCAAACGCAGAGATGAAGAAGATACCGGCTTCTGTAAGAAGACCAACCATGAGCATTTCGTTTGCTCCGGGCCAGTGAAGAATTTTAAAAAGGGCTCCCACGATCACGATAGCGGCACCGATCCCGTAGATCATACCCATTACCCGTTTCCCTTTTTTAGATGCAAGAAAATTCGCCATTGTTGTTAAATGTTAAGTGTGTGATTGTGATTTGGTTGAATTATGGTTTATTGATAACGTTTCAAACAGAGAATTATTCTGCAACATCATTTTTATCGCGACCGATATAACTGATAACGCAGCGGAATCCGATGTAGCACTTAGCGGTGTCCTGATATTCATACGTTCTGGTTCCTGTTTGCAGATAATAAGAAACATCTTTCCAGGATCCGCCACGAATTACTTTACGCTTCAGTGCAATCGGATCATCGGCTTTCGCCTCATAAGTATAGTCGGGACTATTGTCATGAGAGAAATTATAAGCAGATTCATCAAATGCGTTGGAGGTCCACTCAGCTACGTTTCCTGACATGCAATATAATCCATATTGATTTGGGTTATATGAGTCTGCTCTAAGAGTTGTTAACCCTCCATCGTCAATATAATTACCACGAAGCGGTTTGAAATTGGCAAGGAAGCAACCTACACTGTTTCTGATGTAAGGACCACCCCAGGGGTAAGGGCTTAAATCGAGCCCACCTCTTGCAGCATATTCCCATTCTGATTCAGTTGGCAGTCTGTAATTTTGCTCATAAGATTCACCCTCGGTAAACAAGTAACCATTGCGGAGATTTGTTCTCCAAACACAAAAGGCACGAGCTTGTTTCCAGTTAACACCAACTACAGGATAGTCATCATAACCCGGATGCCAGAAATACATATTTGTAAGCGGCTCGTTGTATGAATAAGTGAAATCGTGTATCCAGGCAAGAGTATCAGGATAAATGTGAATTGTTTCCCTTTTGATGAAAACAGAACGGTCTTTTAAACCCTGGGCTCTGTTGCCACGGCGAGCCGCAGCCTGGTAATCAATCCACCAATATTCGTATAAAAACTTACGTGTATCGAATTCTTTTCTACCGTAAAACCTTTCGTTTTCCGGCAGATACATTGGCTCGAGAGCTTCGCGGAAGTCTTCATCATCATAACGAAGTCTTTCATCCCAATTTAAAATCGGAACAGGGTAATCTTCATCGAACTCATTAGTCTCAATAATGAAGTCTTCGAATTCTTCTCCAAGCATGCGACGGGCAATTGAGTCGCGAACCCAGTTTACGAACTGACGGTATTCATTATTGGTAATCTCTGTCTGGTCCATGTAATAGGCCGGCAGCGATACAGTTTTACTTTGAGCAGTAACCCCGTAGGTAATGTCCTGATCGCTTGGTCCCATGTTAAAGCTTCCCATTGGAATGTAAACCATTCCGTATGGGTCTTCCTGGAACCAGTTCTGGCGTCCTTGCACTCCGGTAAGGTAGCCATTGCCATCGTTACCACAGCTGCTTAGTAGTGCAGAAGCACTAAGAACAAGCGCTGATGTTTTAACGATAGCACCTCTTTTCAGGGCGTTGGTCATAACGTTTTAGATTCGTGAAATGGAAACGTAAAGATTATTTTCAACCTATCTGAGGGTTTAAATTTTGAAAGTAAACGACGAAACGAAAGGTGCAGTTACAGCCAATTTTTACAGATATCTTACGTTGCGATATATCTGACGTGGCTTAACAGGATCGATTTTGAAACAGTAATTCAACATGAATTCTACTGTTCCATTGTTGTAAGGATTCAACTTTGAAGTGTTGATGTCGTAAGCTAATCCGGCTTTCAGGTCTTTCCATACATTGGCTCCCACCAATACAATTACGGCATCCTGATATCTGTATGATAGTCCCCCCCATAGTTTGTTCTTGTAGTGAACGTTACAGTTAATGTCAAATTGTGTGGTAGCCGAATTTTTGATAAAAATAGAAGGTCTCAGCTCAATATCAGGGTTCAGTTGGTAATTATAACCGGCCTGAATATAATAGTGGCGGCGGGCCTGATATTTATAAGAAGAAAGATTAAATGTGCTTTGAGGTAAATGTGTTGAAGATATACCTACGTAATAATCTTTAGTTGTATAGTATGCTCCTAGTCCGGCATCGAAAACGGTTCCGGACACGCCATTTGTAGGAATTGAAGGGTCATTTTCCTGAAGTGGATTTAATCCTCCGCCTAATGACTTATTCATCATTCCAAGATCAAGACCAAGACCAAGGGTGCCTGAGCTTAATTTAAGGTGGTAAGAATATGCCAACTTAGCATAAATGTTATTTTCAACACCAATTGCATCTGACATAATCGTAAGACCTACTCCTCCTTTGGCCACTTCAACAGGCATATCTGCCGCAAGAAGAAATGTGCGCGGGGAACCGTCAAAACCCATCCACTGACTACGGCCGATAACGGTTCCGCAAATAGCACCCGATGTACCTGCATAACCGGCGTTCACCGGAAGGCGATTGTACATGTTATGGCTGAACTGAGGATCCTGTTGCGCCTGAGAAATAAGAGTGAATGCAAAAAGACTGGCAATCGTAAACCTTAACTTCATTCTTTCGTGTTAGTTTATTTGGCTGTTGACTTCAAGAGGCTAAAATACGTAAAATAAAATATCCTGTGCAACAGGCGTTGTGAATAAACGGTTGATAAAATTTCAGCCGACAGGCCTATGGCCCTGAATGTGAGTTAAATAAAATTAAATAAGCTTCTTATAAGTTTGCCACCAGGCTTCCGGCAATTCACCCTGCATGGCCTGCTGATAATCGCGAATATGGCAAGGAACAATGTGAAATCGTCTGGATGCCTTGGCAGACAATTGTTTCACAGGAACCTTCATCCACCATTTACCACTCTTTTTGTTCTTAAAAAAGACGATTTCCTCCTGGATATTTTCGAGTGATAAATTATAAACTGTGTAGTCTTCGCTATTACCTATCAATCCATCCGGAATTCTATTAACGATACCATCGGCCAAATGCCAAATCAGCTGTGCAACCAGCTTTTCAGAGCTGTCGGTATCATTTTTTCTTGAGATGCTCCAACCCGAAATAATAACAGAATTTAGTCTATTCCCCAGGCCGGCATAACGTATAAGCCGGCAAGCCTCTTCAGCGTATAATCCATTAGGTTCCTGATTTTCAGAAGCAGGAAAATCTGAATTACGAATAGAGGAAACATCAAAACTTAATAAGTCTGCATTTCTTAAAATGGGTTCACAGCCTTCCATAAAATCCCTCACTTTGCCGAGTCTGTGAAGATCAAAACTCATATCTTCAAGGGTTTTAAGCATGTGAGGATCTGACAGATAAGATTGAAATCCTATTAAGGAATAATTAAAAAGGAAATTAGGTTGATGAGCTATTGTTTCGGTTAACCATGAATTATTTCGATTTATTTCCGGGTCGGCAATAGACAAATCAGGAAAAGGATCAATTGAACAAATGTTTACAGATTGTTCATCCTCAAAATAAGATGCATACAGTTCGAACGTGTTGGCCTGATTGGAACTAATTATCACCGGAATAGAACCATATTCCCGAATTTTTCCAATTGCTTTATGAAAGTCCTCCGGATTGCCGCAAAACGAGCCGGAATCGGCAATTCTCAAGTTATCGGAAGGCGTGAAAAGAGCGTATAATTGTTCCCGAATTCCATAAATAAAAAAGTCGTTTTCGTGGTATCCCGGGGATATTAAAACAATGTGCGGAGCATCCTCACGAATCATTTGATCAACGTCGTAAACCTCAATTATCTGACCTATTGATTTTAACGGCCAGTGTTGTTGTTTAAGTGATTTAACGGTGTGCAGATCAAGTGCTGCAAGCAAATTCACAACTTATTTTTTAGAAGATTTTTTTCTTACCACTTTTTTAGGCTTCGAGGAATCGTCTGCAATTATTGCCTCACAATCTGCCAGAGACAGAGATACGGGGTCTTTATCCTTTGGGATTTTGAAATTTTCTTTGCCTTTTGAAATATAAGGTCCCCATCTTCCATTTAAAACCTGAATCAAGGGGTCTGTTCCTTCAAACACCCGAATAACTTTTTCAGCATCAGCCTTTCTTTTGGCCTGGATGATTTCTATAGCTCTTTCGGTTGTTACTTCCAGCGGATCTTCTCCTTTAGGAATAGAATAGAATTTGGAAGCATGGAGCACATAGGGTCCAAACCGACCTGTACCAACGGTGATTTCTTTTTCTTCGAATTTATCCAGTTTGCGCGGAAGTTTAAATAGTTCCAGTGCATCTTCGAGGCTTATTGTTTCAAGGCGTTGTCCCTGACGCAAGTTTGCAAAGGATTTTTCCTCATCTTCATTCTCGCCAATTTGTGCCAGAGGACCATAGCGCCCGATTCTTACATAAATGTTCTTTCCGGATTTTGGGTCCTGTCCGAGAAGTCTTATTCCTGTAGCCCGCTCAGATTGCTCAAGAGTCTGGGAAACATTTTCGATGAACGGACGATAAAAGTTATCAATCATTTTTGTCCAATCCATCATTCCTTCGGCAATTTCATCGAACTCTTTTTCCACATTGGCGGTGAAATTAAAGTCCATGATTCTGGGGAAATTATCCATCAGGAAATCATTAACTACAATTCCAATGTCGGTTGGGAATAATTTATTCTTTTCATGTCCTGTAATCTCTGTCTTCTCAGTTGGTGTGACCGTGCCGCCAGACAGGGTAATTACCTTGTATTTGCGTGGAGTGCCCTCCCTTTCCTCCTTTACAACATAATTTCTTTTTTGTATCGTAGAAATGGTAGGAGCATAAGTTGATGGTCTTCCAATGCCTAACTCTTCAAGTTTTTTGACCAGAGAAGCCTCTGTGTAACGCGGTGGAGGGGAACTGAATTTCTGAGTGGCAGTCATTTCCTGCAGCATGAGCTGCTGACCTTTTTCAACCGGAGGAAGTAAGGTGGCTTCTTCTGTTTCATCCGAAACGTTATCGTCAAATGATTCAGAGTAGACCTTCAGGAACCCATCAAAAACTACAACTTCGCCCAATGCTTCAAGTTGTTCCGATAAACCTGAAATAGATATTTTAACAATTGTTTTTTCTATTTCCGCATCGGCCATTTGGGACGCAATGGTCCTTTTCCAGATTAACTCATACAGGCGGTTTTCCTGTGTATCTGATTTGCCCGGAAGCTGATCCATGTAAGTAGGTCTAATGGCTTCATGAGCTTCCTGCGCACCTTTTGATTTTGTTGTAAACTGCCTTTGCTTGTGGTATTTATTACCATAAGCATTATTGATTTGCTCTCTTGCAGAACTCAGCGCCGTTTCAGAAAGATTCACAGAGTCTGTTCTCATGTAAGTAATCCTTCCTGCTTCATATAGCTTTTGGGCTACCACCATGGTTTGACTAACAGAAAAGCCAAGTTTACGGGACGCTTCCTGCTGAAGTGTGGATGTTGTGAATGGTGCTGAAGGCGTTCTTCTGGATGGCTTTTTTTCAATATCGGCGATACTGAATGATGCATTGCTACACGCCTGAACAAATTCAAGAGCTTCTTTTTCTGTTGGTAGCTTCCCAGGAAGAATGGCTTTGAGGGTGAAATTTTTTCCCTGATGTGTAAAATTCAGCAAAGCAACAATCCGGAAAGAAGAAACGGTGTTAAACCCCATTATCTCCCGTTCCCTCTCAACTAGTAGCCTAACAGCAACAGACTGAACTCTTCCCGCTGAAAGCGAAGGTTTTACTTTTTTCCAAAGAACCGGTGACAATTCATAGCCGACTATGCGATCTAACACCCGTCGTGCCTGCTGGGCATTAACCAGATTGTAATCAATCCCTCTTGGACTTTCAATAGCTTTAAGAATCGCAGGCTTTGTAATCTCATGAAAAACAATTCGTTTGGTATTGTCTTTCTTTAGACCAAGAGCTTCAAAAAGGTGCCATGAAATTGCTTCTCCTTCCCGGTCCTCATCGGACGCCAGCCATACAGTATCTGCATCTTTTGATAACTTACTCAGTTCTTTGATTACGTCTTTTTTATCGGGCGAAATGATGTATTGTGGCTGAAAATTGTTTTCGATGTCCACTGCCAGCTCATTTTTGCTCAAATCCCGAATATGACCAAAACAGGATTTGACTACAAAGTCAGATCCCAGAAAGCCTTCAATGGTTTTGGCTTTCGCCGGAGACTCAACTATGACAAGGTTTTTGGCCATTTTATGAATTTAGATTTTTAACCTAGACAGGGGCAAAGAAACAGAAACAATTTCAGCTCTTCCAAATTTATATTAAAAACAGAGCATCTGTCAGGGTGTGTCATTTTGTCACTTCACTAGCATTAGTTACTTTTGCAACCCTTTATTAATGAACATGTCTGAACAAACAGAGAAAATTATAGATGAAAGCCGTCAGGGCGAAGCCCTGATGGTGGACCAGGCTGAAACAGCAGGCAAGCGTAAAATGTTTCTGGAAAGCTATGGTTGCCAGATGAATTTTGCGGACAGCGAAATTGTAGCATCTATTCTTACCGGGCAAGGATATACTACAACTTCGGATATTAGCGAAGCAGATGTGATATTTGTGAATACCTGCGCAATCCGCGATAATGCCGAGCAAAGAGTTAGGAAACGGCTTAATGAGTTTAATCAGGTGAAAAAGAAGAACCCGGATTTGGTGATAGGCGTGCTGGGTTGTATGGCCGAAAGATTGAAAGCAAAACTTCTTGAAGAAGAAAAACTGGTTGATATTGTTGTTGGCCCTGATGCTTACCGCGATTTACCCGTGTTGATTAAGACAGCTGAAGACGGTCAGAAAGCAATAAATGTTATTCTTTCGAAAGAAGAAACGTATGCTGATATTTCTCCGGTTCGCTTAGGGGGAAATGGTATTACTGCTTTTGTATCAATTACACGGGGTTGTGATAATATGTGTTCGTTTTGCGTGGTTCCGTTCACCAGAGGCCGAGAGCGTAGCCGTGACCCGGAAACAATAATTAATGAAGTCAGACAATTGTATTCAGATGGATTCCGCGAAGTAACATTGCTGGGGCAGAATGTTGATTCGTATTTGTATGCCGGAGGTGGCCTGAAGAAAGAAATCTACTCGCGTGAAGAGCTTGATTCCGCTGTTAATTTTGCTCAACTTCTGGAACGCGTTGCAACAGAGGTTCCGGGAATCAGGATTCGGTTTTCAACTTCGCATCCAAAAGATATGACTGATGAGGTTCTTCACACGATGGCTCGTCACAAGAATATTTGCAAGTATATACACCTGCCTGTGCAATCCGGCAATTCTGATTTGCTGGAAAAAATGAATCGCGGCTACACCAGGGAGTGGTATTTAAACAGAATTTCGGCTATTCGCCGGATAATTCCTGAATGTGGTATTTCAACAGATATTATTGCCGGATTCTGCTCGGAAACCGAAGATCAGCATGCCGAAACGATAAGTCTGATGGATGAAGTGAAGTATGATTTCGCTTATATGTTTAAGTATTCTGAACGACCCAAAACATTAGCAGAGAGGAAATATGCAGATGATGTTCCGGAAGATGTGAAGGGAAGAAGACTTACAGAGATCATCGATTTGCAAAATCGCTTATCCCTTGAAAGCAATAAAAAGGATGTTGGAAAAGTTCATGAAGTTCTTGTTGAAGGACCTTCCAAAAGATCGGATGAACACCTTTCGGGAAGAACCACTCAAAATAAAGTTATTGTGTTTCCTAAGGAAAACTACAAACCGGGAGACCTGGTTGATGTTCATGTTTATGATTGTACTCAAGCCACATTGCTTGGCAACGCAACAGGATATTCTGCAGGATTTAAAAATTAAGGAATGGAATTGCAGGACATTAAAAACCGTTTTAGCGTAATAGGCAATTCGCCTGCATTAGACAGGGCTATTGATACCGCATGGCGCGTAGCGTCAACCGACTTAACGGTATTAATTACGGGTGAAAGCGGAACCGGCAAGGAAGTTTTTTCCAAACTAATACATAGTTTTTCGGCGAGAAAGCACGGAGCTTTTATAGCAGTGAATTGTGGTGCTATTCCGGAAGGAACGATAGATTCAGAACTTTTTGGGCATGAAAAAGGCTCATTTACCGGTGCCAATGAGGCCAGAAAAGGGTATTTTGAAGTAGCCGGTGGAGGAACCATTTTTCTTGATGAAGTTGCCGAGTTGCCATTGCAAACGCAGGTAAGACTGCTTCGGGTTCTTGAAACGGGAGAGTTTATAAAGGTGGGATCATCTAAAGTTCAAAAAACCGATGTTAGAATTGTTGCCGCTACAAATGTGAATATTCCGGATGCGATTGAACGCGGAAAATTTAGGGAAGACTTATATTACCGATTAAATACGGTGCCGATTAAAATTCCGCCATTGCGGGAAAGGGGACATGATATTTTGCTCTTGTTCAGGAAATTCGCATCAGATTTTGCTCACAAATACAACATGCCTCCGATCAGGCTGGATGAAAGTTCGCAGCAAATGATGCTATCGTACCGCTGGCCGGGAAACATCAGGCAGCTTAAAAATGTAACTGAGCAAATATCAATTATTGAAAACGACCGGCAAATTACAGCAGACGTTCTCTCGAGATATTTACCCGGGCAATCAAACAGTTTGCTTCCTGTGAAAACGAACCAGGACAGCAAGGCAGATATTTCGGAGCGGGAAATATTGTACAAAGTGCTGTTTGATATGAAAAAGGATATGGTTGAGATGAAGAAGCTTATCCTTGATATGATTCAACACGGCGGGGCAGACAGTCATTTGAAAGAAGACAATGCCCAACTGTTGACCCGACTTTATCAGGATGTTCATCAGGAGACTCCTTCTGTTCAGCAATCCTATCAACCTGTTGTTCAAAGTTCAGCGGTGCATTCCGAGCCTTATTATCCTCCGGTTACGGAGCATGAAGAAGTGGAAGAACAAAGCTTATCTCTTGAAGACCAGGAGAAGGAGCTTATTATAAAGGCACTTGAAAAATACAGAGGAAGAAGAAAGCAGGCAGCCGCAGAGCTTGGTATTTCGGAGCGCACACTATACAGGAAAATTAAAGAATACGGGATAAACCTTTAAAAGGCAAATGTTTCGCAAGGTCCTCTATCTGGTTTCGGCTATTGTAATTCTGGCTGCAGTTTCTTGCCGGGTTTCTCTTTCGGGAGGGAATTACGGAGAAGCGAAAACCATTTCAATCAACTTTTTTCCCAATCAGGCGGCTCTGGTTCAGCCCACACTAAGTCAGAAATTTACTGAAGACCTCCGTAATTTTTTCCAGAATCAAAGTCCGCTTTCATTGGTTCAAAAGGGAGGAGACCTTCATCTGGAAGGAGCCATTACGGATTACAGGGTTAACCCGGTCGGCGTTGGGAATCAGACAGCATCTTCAAACAGGCTGACTATTTCTGTTCGTGTTTCTTTTACGAACAGTCTGGATTCAACCAAGGATTTTGAAAGCAGTTTCTCCCGATTTGCAGACTTTCCCGCCTCTGAAAATCTGGTTTCTGTTGAAGCTGATTTGATTTCACAAATTAACCAGCAGCTTATACAGGATATTTTCAATAAGGCACTGATAAATTGGTAAGCTAGATGACAAAGGCTGAGTTTATAAAGTTTTGTGAACACCCTGATCAGCTTGATGGCTCATCGGCCGAAGGCCTGAAAGAAATAATTAAAAGCCACCCGTATTTTCAACCGGCACATGCCCTTTTTTGCCTTTCATCTGGAATTTCAGGAGATATTTCATTTCAGGAAGCGCTAGGTCATGCTGCATTAAGAACACAAAACAGAAAAAGGCTGTTTTTACTTTTCCAAAACGATATTACTGTTCACAGTAAGACTGAGGAGAAAATCAACGAACCCGTTGTTATTGAGAATGCGCGTATAGAAGAATCGATTTCCAGTCAATCAGCCGTTAAGTTGGAATATGAGAGCAATTCCGATGTTTCTTTTTCCCCTGCTCCTTCGGAGGACGAATTGCTGAAAGAGCTTGTTTCTTATCCGGAAATACCGATATCTGATGAATTGCCACCGGAAAGGCATCTGCCGAAGGCAGAAGAAACCGGTGATAAGCTTTCCGGAGAGTATATAACGGCTCCTGATTCAGTGAAGCCAAGAAGTTTTTCCGATTGGATAAGAGCTTTGCAATCAAAAAATGAAGAACGGGAGGGAGTCGCTTCAAGAGCCCTGGCCGAAAGCACAGAAGAGCTTGTAGATCGTTTTATTAAAACGGAACCACGAATTTCTGCTCCATCTAAAGCAGATTTCTTTTCACCCGCTTCAATGGCAAAGAAGAGTGTTACCGACGATGAAGAAATAGTTTCTGAAACGCTTGCTAAAATATATGAGAGACAAGGCAATTTGCAGAAGGCCCGGCGTATTTATCAAAAATTAATTTTGGTGAATCCGGATAAAAGCAGTTACTTTGCCGCCCTTATTGAAAAATTGGATAATCCTGCACAATTATGAGTGGTATCATTTCAGCATTAATACTTCTGGCCGCAATCCTTTTGATTTTGGTGGTTTTGGTTCAGAATTCCAAAGGCGGAGGTCTTTCATCGACATTTGCTGCAAGCAATCAGGTGATGGGTGTAAGAAAAACAACTGACTTTTTGGAGAAATCAACCTGGACGCTTGTTGCCACAATGGTGGTTTTATGCTTGCTGTTTACGGTGGTTGATAAAAGTTCTTCGGGGGCAGGTAAATCAAGTATTACTCAGGAAAAAGCTGAATCAGCTTCAGAAACGGCTCCTGCTCCTGCTCCTATAAGCGCCCCGGCGCTTCCAGAAAAATAAGCGATAGTTGAAAAGATATAATAGCGTGTCAGTTTGTCATAAACTGACACGTTTTTTTTTGCTCAGCATCATATAATGTGACAAAATAGCCTAAGCGATTTGAAGAATTGTTGATGGCATATCATTCGTGAACAGCAGCCCGCAAAAAATTTGTTCAACCCAATAATTAATATTTATGTCAGAAGTTAACATTCGTCCGCTCCAGGACAGAGTTCTTGTGGAATCTGCTGCTGCAGAAGAAAAGACTGCAGGAGGAATCATTATCCCGGACACAGCGAAGGAAAAGCCGCAAAAGGGGCGTATTGTTGCCGTTGGATCCGGTAAGAAAGATGAGCCACTTACTGTAAAAGTTGGTGATGAGGTGCTTTACGGAAAATATGCCGGCACAGAGATTTCGGTTAATGGCCGGGATTATCTGATTATGCGCGAATCAGACATTTTCGCAATTCTTTAATTTAATCATTTAAAAATCAAAATTTCCCTAACAATTTAAGATATGGCAAAGGAAATATCATTCAATCTGGACGCCCGCGACCAGCTAAAACGCGGTGTTGATGCATTAGCAAACGCTGTTAAGGTTACACTTGGACCAAAAGGTCGCAATGTGATTATCGATAAGAAGTTTGGCGCACCTTCTATTACAAAGGACGGTGTTTCAGTGGCAAAAGAAATTGAGCTTTCGGATCCAATTGAAAACATGGGGGCTCAAATGCTTAAGGAGGTTGCTTCCAAAACAGCTGATATTGCCGGTGACGGAACAACAACAGCAACTGTACTGGCTCAGGCAATTGTTACTGCAGGGCTTAAACACGTAGCTGCGGGTGCAAACCCAATGGATTTGAAGCGTGGAGTAGATAAAGCTGTTGCATTGGTGGTTGAGAACCTTAAAAACCAGAGCAAAGCAGTTGGTGATGATAACCAAAAAATTGAGCAGGTTGCAACCATTTCGGCAAACAACGATAACGCAATCGGAAAGTTGATAGCCGAAGCGATGAACAGGGTTAAAAAAGAAGGAGTAATTACAGTTGAAGAAGCAAAGGGCACAGAAACAACCGTTGAGGTTGTGGAAGGTATGCAATTCGACAGAGGATATATCTCTCCGTATTTTGTGACTGATGCAGACAAAATGCAAGCAGTTCTTGAGAACCCTTACATTTTGATTTATGACAAGAAGATTTCAACTATGAAGGATCTTCTTCCTATTCTTGAAAAGACGGTTCAAAGTGGTCGCCCATTGCTAATTATTGCCGAAGATGTTGACAGCGAAGCGCTTGCAACTCTGGTAGTAAATAAAATCAGAGGGTCGCTCCGCATTGCTGCTGTTAAGGCTCCCGGATTTGGAGATCGTCGCAAAGCAATGCTTGAAGACATCGCTATTCTAACCGGTGGACAGCTGATTTCTGAG
>JAGQVC010000058.1 GCA_020438185.1 Bacteroidota bacterium | reverse complement strand
ATTTACCTTTCTCCTTTTCCCTTTTACCTTTCTCCTTTTACCTTTCACCTTTCACCTCTTAATAAACGACTTCGTAATCACATACTCACCGGTGTTAATCACACATATATATTGACCGGAAGAAAAGCCGCTTAAATCCAGATTGAGGTCATCCTGATTTTTAGCCTGCACAGATTTATTAAGCACTTCAACACCCTGCAGGTTGCGAACGCTGACTTGAACCAGAGCCGGTTTTAACAAATCGAGCTTCAAATGAAGAATGTTCTCTGCAGGATTCGGATAAACCTTAAAATCGGGACGTGACGGCAAATCCTTAACCGCAGTGATATCTTCCGCAAAATAACGGTAGTAATTGAGCAGGTCTGTGTTGAATGAAACAACACTTTCATCTGTCATGTGCAGATTCATATTGTCGGCATCGAAATCAATTCTACTTAGCTCATTCAGGTTGTAAACCTGCACCGAGGCATCGTTGAAGTAGAAAAAGATTTGCTGCGCATTTGAATTTCCAAATGCGAATGCCAGTAAAATCAAGGCGAATAGACGTAATTTCATAATTTAAGCTTGCTTAAGAATTTGGTTTAAACTTAAAAAAGTCAATCCATAAAAGCAAACATATTTGCAACAGCTTAAAATTTTATTCCCATTGGAATAAAAATATAACTACCCCAACCGACAACAACTGATGGACAACAGGTTTTTCTTTAGCTCTTTTTATTTAAAAAGTAGCGACAACCGCGTTTGTGTTGCCTGATTGCAGGATGGATCGCACATCGTTCAATCTGAAGAATCTCTGCGTAAACAGGCGAGATTAGTACCTGAGCTTTAACTTCTTAAAGTTATCGCTGCGCATCTGATTGAGGGCCTCTTTCAAAATCGGGTTTTCCTCATTAATGCATTGGTAGTATTCGTTGATTCCCCAAAGCTGATTGGCAATGAGCGCCCGCACTTGTCTGCGGATGAATACGTTTGAGCGCTCATAACCTTCGGCATCGAACTCCACTTCTTCGGTGGTTCCGAAATCAGTAAATTCCTTCATGAGTTCGTCACTCACCTTAAATTGCTTTCGGTATTTGTCAAAGTCCTGATACATTGCATTGAGCTCAGAACGATGCGAATCAACGTACTTTAAGGTAAAACGGTTGAACACACCCTTGCGGTAAAGATCGGTGAGGTATCTTGAATTTTCGGTTGTGTCGAGTGGAATAAAAATGTCGGGCATGATGCCGCCACCGCCATACACGAGGCGCTTCCCAACTGTATAGTACTTAAGTGAATCGGCGAAATGAATGGAATCCTTGCTGGTAAATTCTCCGTGACGGTAACGTTCATTCAAATCATCGTAATAATCGTCAACGCCATCTTCATAAGGTTTCTGAATGCATCGGCCGGAAGGCGTATAATATCGTGCAGTAGTCATACGCATGGCCGAACCATCGGGGAAAGGAAATGAATTCTGAACCAAACCTTTTCCGAACGAACGGCGACCAATAATAAGTCCGCGGTCAAGATCCTGAACCGCACCCGAAACAATTTCGGATGCCGAAGCGGAACCTTCATCAATCAGCACTATGAGTTTACCTTTTTCGAAAAGGCCTTTGGATGTTGAGAAATAATCTACTCTCGAGCCTGCGCTTCGTCCCTGCGTATAAACCACGAGGTTTTTATCACCCAGCACCTGATCTGCAATTTCGATTGCAGTTTGCAGGTAACCGCCGCCATTTCCGGTAAGGTCAATTATCAGGTGCTTCATTCCCTGCTTTTCAAGCTTTTCGAGGCTTTCGAGGAATTCATCACCCGAAGTTGCACTAAAGCGGCTTAGTTTGATATAGCCGGTTTCGGGATCTGCCATATACGTGGCGTCGATACTCGTAAGAGGAATTTTGTCACGGGTAATTTTATAATCAATCAAATTCTTCACGCCTTTGCGGTAAATGCTAACGTTTACAACCGTTCCGCGGGGACCGCGCAATCGATCAATCACATCCTTGTTCTTGATTTTCATCCCGGTCATGTTCTCACTCTCAATCTTCACAATTTTGTCGCCGGCCAGGATCCCCAGCTTCTCAGATGGACCTCCCACAATTGTATTCACCACCACAATGGTATCGTCGAGGATATTAAACTGAACACCAATTCCATCGAAATTTCCAACGAGGGGTTCGTCCATTTCTTTGAGCTCTTCCCTGGTCATGTAAATGGAATGCGGATCCAATTCCTTAAGCATGGATCGGATTCCTTCCTCAACAATTTCGTGCGTATTTACAGAATCAACGTAATTGTTGTTAATGAAATAAAGCAGGTAATCGAGTTTTTCAGTTTCCTTGCTGGCATAGCGCTGCGCGCTGACAGATCCTGCGAAGCAGAAAAAAAGAAGTGCGGCGAAAAACCGCAATGTGGTGTTGGATATCATGATTGCAAATAAACACATTGCGTGTGTAATGAACAACCTGCAAGGCTTGATGAATAGTTAAAAAGCGATAAAATTTCAGGGCGAAAGTCCCGGTTTTGCAGGTTCCGGACTGTTTGATAAATTCTATATTCATGATTGAAAGAGATAGTAATCAGATTTTAAGGCATAAAAAAACCCCGGACAAGCCGGGGTTGGTAAACGCATATCTCGCAAGATTAGATCTTTTTCACATTGACTGCATTCAAACCTTTACGGCCTTCGATAACTTCGAAAGAAACTTTATCAGCTTCACGAACCTGATCGATAAGTCCTGTAACATGAACGAAAATTTCCTGATCGGTTTCGTCCACTTTAACGAAACCGAAACCTTTGGTTGCGTTAAAGAATTTAATTGTACCTGTTTTCATTAAAAAATTGTAATTGAAGCTATAAAAGTACAGCTTTCCGAAACAATTCAAAGTTTATTTTGAATTATTTCTTCTCATTCATTTTCAACTTTTTAGATCCGGCATACATTTCAAAGCGTAAAAGCTTGCATTCCAGACTGCCGTTAAACAACTTTATTTTTCGTGAAGGCTTCAATCCGATGTACTTAAAAGCATCTTCGGCGGCACTAAAAATCCAGGCCTCAGATCCAGCAAAAGTATGTTTCAGAACTGAGCCTATCTCAGAATATAGTTTTTCAATATCCTCCGGCTTGAGTCTCTCGCCGTAAGGCGGATTGAGAATAACCAATGCCTTTTTACCAGGCGGATCCAGCTTTCTGAAATCGGCCGTTTGCAGTTGAACCACGTCCTCGACTCCGGCTCTGTAAATATTATCTTTTGCAGCTTCTACGGCTCTTCTGTTGATATCGGAAGCAAAAATTTGCGCTTTGTTATCCTCAATTCTGTTAACCAATCCTTCACGAATGGTGCTGAACAGCTCCGGATCGAACGATTTCCAGTTCATAAACGAAAATCCTTCGCGAAAAATTCCGGGAGGTATTTTATCAGCCATCAAAGCTGCTTCGATTGAGAAGGTTGCTGAACCGCACATCGGGTCGTAAAGAGGGAAGTGGTGACTCCAACCTGTCATACTTAAAATACCTGCAGCAAGCACTTCGCTTAACGGTGCAATTACATTGTTTGCGCGGTACCCGCGGATGTGCAGGCTTTCGCCTGAACTATCGAGGTAAACAACTGCTTTGTAGTTGCGTACGTACACACTTATCTGAATGTCAGGTTTATGCCCATCAACAAAAGGACGCTTCCCGGTATCATTTCTGAATCGATCGCAAATACCATCCTTGGCAAGCTGTGAAACGAACATGCTGTTTTTGAAGCGATCGGAAAACAGAAGCGTATCCACACTTATGGTCTTCTTCACATCAAAATATGAAGGCCAGTCAATGCTCATCACTTCCCGGTGGAAATCTTCGTTGTTACGAAACTCAAATTCATGAAGAGGCTTGAGCACCCTCAATCCGGTGCGCAATGCCAGATTAAGTTTGTAAATGAACCCTTCGTCGCCCTGGCAGGTTACCCCACGCACAATTGCCTGAGGGTTGATTCCACCCAATTTGCCAACCTCCTGAGCAAGCACTTCTTCGAGTCCCGCATAGGTTCGAATAAGGATTTCAGAATTCATTTATGTGGTTATTAAAGAATTGTATCTACAGGTCGCAAAGTTGGCTAAGTTCGGCCAATTAACCTATAAATCCTTGAAATGCCGCAAAAATGGCAAAAAACAATTGATTATCGTTTGTTGTTCAGGGTTTCTTTACTTTTGCGCCCGATGATTGAAAATACTCAAACTGATTGGTTTCAGGTGTGGTTTGATTCACCGTATTATCCTGTGCTTTACAATCACCGGGACGATACAGAAGCTGTTTTCTTTCTCAATCATCTCATCAGTTTTATAAAGCCTTCGGCCGAAGCCCGAGTGCTTGATCTGGCATGTGGAAGAGGTCGCCATGCCATTTACCTGAATAAACTTGGATTTGATGTGACAGGTGTTGATTTGTCACCGGCAAGTATTGAAGAGGCTTCAAAAAATGCAGGCGACAAGCTGCATTTTTACATACATGATATGCGTAAATTATTGAGCACCAATTATTTCGACTGCGTGTTCAATCTGTTCACAAGCTTCGGGTACTTCAGGCACAATCACGAAAACGAACTGGTTATTCAGAATGTAGCCAAAACGCTAAAGCCGGGAGGAGTTTTCGTAATTGACTTCCTCAATGTTGAACAAATCCGGTTAAACGGAACACAAGAGGAAAGCAGACATGTTTCGGGAATCGATTTTAGCATCCGTAAAAAAATAGTTGCAGGTAAAATCATCAAGGAAATTGACGTTTCCGATAAAGGGCAGAATTTCCATTTTGAGGAACGTGTAAGCATGCTTGGCAAGGAAGAATTTGAAGCGTATTTCGAGGTGGCCGGGCTTAAAATTGAACACGTTTTCGGCAATTATAGTTTACAACCATTTGTTGCCGGAAAGTCAGACAGGCTCATATATATAGTTAGAAAACCATGATGCCTTACGACCGTTTGCTGTTGCTGTTTTTCTCGGTTCTCGCCTGCGGCGGATGTGTTTTGCTTTTTCGCTGGAAAAACGAGAAGATACTAAAGCTTTTGCTTTCATACAGCGGAGCGTTCATACTTGCATTATGCCTGTTTCATTTGCTACCCGATGTATATTCGGGCCTCGGAAATGCCACACAAACGGGCTGGCTTATTATAGCAGGTTTTCTTGTACAGCTCCTTCTTGATTACATATCGGGAGGGATTGAACACGGCCACATGCACGCTCCGGAACAGCAACATAAACACGAGCACGGCCATCATCACGACCACCACCTTCACCACGCCCACCCGGTAATGCAGCGTTTCCCCTACCTGCTCATGCTGGGTTTGGGTATTCACGCTTTTGTTGAAGGCATTCCCTTGCTTTTCAGGCCCGATTCGGATGAATTATTTACTGCCATTATCTTTCACAACATCCCCATTTCGGTTACGCTGGCCACATTGTTTATGATTGCAGGAAAATCGGTTAAATCCAGCATTTTGGCGCTTTCGGTATTTGCGGTTATGACTCCTGCGGGAGCCGCTGCGGCCTATTTTCTTTTTCCCGGTGGCGGAGCCGAAGCTGAGCAATTCGGATTAATGGCACTGGCTTTCGTAATTGGAATTTTCCTGCATATCAGCACAACCATTTTGTTTGAGTCAGATCAGAACCACCGCTTTAATCTGATTAAACTTCTCACAATAGTTATTGGTATTCTAACAGCTCTTTTCATTCACTGAGTTTCATTCCGCCGGCAGGCGGAAAAGACATAAACAAATTTTCTTTAACAAACTTAGTATGACCTAAATATAAGTTTGCATTTCTGTATATGTATTACCTTTGAATATATGAAGCTGGAACTTGAAAAAATGATTGCCCTGCAAAATTATTTCAAAGATAAACCTGTTGTAAAGGCTTATCTGTTCGGTTCTTATGTACGAGGGCAGGCAACAAAAAATAGTGATATTGATATTCTTTTGGAACTTGACTACAACCAGCGTATCGGGCTTGGTTTTGTTCAAATGAAATTAGATCTCGAAGAAATACTCAGAAAAGATGTTGATCTTGTTACTTCAGGAAGTTTATCAAATTACATCATGCCTGAAATTGACAAGGAAAAACAGCTGATTTATGCGAGGCAGTAAAGGTGACTTTGCCAGATTAAGTCATATTATTGAAGCAATTCAAGAAATTGAGTTATATACTGAAAACGCTGACTTTGATGCATTTCTTGAAAACTCAATGATGCGTTATGCCTGCATCAAACAATTAGAAATAATTGGGGAAGCCAGCAATAGCATTTCTGATGAAATTAAAAATAACTTCGTTGAAATAGAATGGAAACAAATAAAGGGGATGCGAAACATTTTCGTTCATGAATACTTTGGAATAGATCCGCATGTGACCTGGGATATCATCATTTTTGACCTTCCTGACCTGAAAGAAAAAGTCTCAAATATTCTTAGTTCCCTTCAAAATTGATGGCAGTACTCCATGTTTAGAGTTTCATTCCGCCGGCAGGCGAAATAAGAAATATTTATAGTTTCTATCAGGCTATAGTCAACACCTATAAACATTTAGCGTTTGGTGACGTTTCCTCATGCGCATTCATTACCTTTGCAGCGCAAAAATTTTAACACTTAAAACCAAATACATATGTCAGTACTTGTTGGGAAAGTTGCCCCACGATTTTCAGCTCAGGCAGTAATCAACGGAAAAGATATTGTTGAAGATTTTTCACTTGAGCAGTACCTTGGCCAGAAGCACGTTCTATTTTTCTTTTATCCAAAAGATTTCACTTTTGTTTGCCCTACCGAATTGCATGCTTTTCAGGAAAAACTTGCCGAATTCGAAGCACGCAACGTTGCAGTTGTTGCCTGTTCAACCGATACTGAACAGTCGCACTGGGGCTGGTTGCAGGTGCCTAAAGGCAAAGGTGGTATTCAGGGAATTACCTACCCGATTGTTGCCGACACCGCCAAAACAATTTCAATGAATTACGGAGTTTTGTTTGGCGAATACGACTACAACGAAGACGATGAAATGATTGCAAGCGGTCCGATGGTAGCTTTCCGCGGATTGTTCCTGATTGATAAGGATGGAATTGTTCGTCACCAGGTTGTGAATGATTTGCCGCTGGGTCGCAATGTTGACGAAGCACTTCGTATGGTTGATGCTCTTCAGTATTTCGAAGAAAACGGTGAGGTTTGTCCGGCCAACTGGAGCAAAGGCGCTTCAGCGATGAAGGCAACACACGATGGCGTAGCTGATTATCTGGCTGCCCACTAATTGAATTCATTTTATTTGGAAGACCGTTGCAACAGCAGCGGTCTTCTTTTTTTATACCGCTTGCAGCCCGGGTTTGCTATTATTCAAAACAAATAGTGCAGTTTAAGGCGGTAATTGTAGTTTTGCGCTTGAATTATGGCCGAATCGAATTTTGTTGACTACGTAAAAATTTGCTGCCGTTCCGGTAAGGGCGGAGCGGGTTCGGTGCATTTTCACCGCGACAGACATACTGCCAAAGGTGGTCCCGATGGCGGCGATGGTGGCCGCGGCGGGCATGTAATTTTACGCGGCAATGCGCAGTTGTGGACGTTGCTACACCTGAAATACCGTAAGCATGTTATCGCCGATCCCGGCGGAAACGGCTCCAGTGCCCTAAAACACGGAAAAGACGGAAATGATGTAATTCTTGAAGTACCACTGGGAACTGTGGCCCGTGATGAAATAAGCGGTGAAATAGATTTCGAAATAACCGAAGATGGTCAGGAAAAAGTGCTGGTTCCAGGTGGCCGCGGCGGATTGGGAAATAACCACTTTAAGTCGGCAACGCTGCAAACACCGCGCTTTGCGCAACCCGGCGAGCCCGGACAGGATTTGTGGAAAGTGCTTGAATTGAAAATTCTTGCCGATGTCGGACTGGTAGGCTTCCCGAATGCAGGAAAGTCAACGTTGCTTTCAGTATTATCGGCCGCCAGGCCGGAAATTGCCGATTACCCCTTTACCACACTTGTTCCCAACCTGGGAATTGTTGCCTACCGCGATTATAAATCGTTTGTGATGGCCGATATACCCGGAATTATCGAAGGTGCCGCAGAAGGTCGCGGACTTGGACTACGTTTTTTACGGCACATCGAACGCAACGCGGTTCTTTTGTTTATGATTCCGGCCGATTCGAAAGACATTCGCGGGGAATTCAATATTCTGAGGCA
>JAGQVC010000057.1 GCA_020438185.1 Bacteroidota bacterium | reverse complement strand
AAAGTCTCTCCTTTGTAAGTTGAATCGTTAAATCATTGGAATCGCTTAAAATCATTAATGGCATGCAATCCGGTGTATTTGATTCATTTTCATTCAGAACCCCGTTCTGTACAGACCAATTTTGCCAGCTGCCTCCCTCTCCCGAAAGCCAGGTGTTCAAATCAAATGTATTGATTCCGCTGCTTGTTCCTTTTATATTATACACTTTCAAAGCCGAAGCATTTCTATCCCAGGTCAATGGCTGTCCGGGCTGACAATTTTCCGGTTCCTGAATTTCATTTTCACAATTTATTTGAATAAAATAGGCATTGTCATCATAAGTTGGCCAGCCCCCAAAAACTGAAGCAATTCCATTTTCATCAATGCACACAGCCGTGTATTCGTCGCAAGCAATGGCGCGAGAATCCATGGAATAATCGCTCACCATTCTGGCCATAAAAACAGTAAGTCGACCCTTTCTGTCCGGATCATCAAAATGTGTATCGGTAATGGTGTTTTGTAAAAAGTTATTCTCAAGAAATAAAGCTGTATCAACAGTAACAGCCGAAGAATATGGATTGGCAAGCGCTTCATCTGAATAAACAGTCCCATTTTGTGCTGTAAAATAGGCCTGGCCAAGAATAGCCATCCCGGCACTTGTGCCGCCAATAACAATATTGCTGTTTATTTTTCGGGCTCTGATTATTGAATCAACCGGAGTATTTCTGAAATAGCTAACATAATTCCATTGGTCTCCACCTGCGAACCAAATACCTTCGGCACGATTAATTTTTTGTTTTACATAGGAATTATTTGCCGCAGAAGCATCATTGAACACAATGGTTTCCACAGAATTAACTGAAATTCCCAGTTGACTGTAAAGATAATCATTGTAGCCATCACTGCCTGAAGCCCTTAATACAAGGATATCGCCTCCGTTCGCACGCCTTAGAAACCATTTCATAGCTTCATCGTCTTCTGTGGCACCGCCCATCATGCAAATGCCCCCCTGTCCGGTTACATTAACATTTTGTGTATTTCCCGTGTAGTAAGAAGTATAGGCTTGTGCATGCAATTTATTCAGGCTGAAAATGAATACAATAAATAAATTGATGATTCTCAGTGTCATAACTTGTTAATTTATTTACAGCTTAAAAATCTATCATGCATTTATCTGCTCCCTGAACTGCAGTTCATACAGCTTTTTGTAATGGCCATTTTGCTTTAGCAATTCCTGATGATTCCCCTGCTCAATTATTTTTCCTTCCTGCATAACAAGTATTTTATCCGCTTTTTGAATAGTAGCAAGGCGATGCGCAATAATTATTGAAGTCCTTCCCGAAGTCACCTTTTCGGTAGCTTGTTGAATTAATTGTTCGGTTTCTGTATCCACCGATGAAGTAGCCTCATCTAAAACAAGAATTGCAGGGTTAAATAAATATGCGCGAATAAATGCAATCAATTGCCGCTGACCGGCACTAAGCATACCGCCCCGTTCCTGAACATTGAAATCATATCCGCCGGGTAATTTTTTAATAAATGCATCAGCGCCAACCCGTTCTGCAGCCTCCTCAATTTCGGCACGCGAAATATTTGGGTTATTTAATGAAATATTATTTGCAATTGTATCCGAGAATAAGAATACGTCCTGCAGCACTACCGAAATATGACTTCTGATAGCCTGTGAACTGTATTCCCGAATTTCACGTCCGTCAATTTCGATGCTGCCTTTTTGATAATCGTAAAAGCGATTAATTAAATTAATTATGGTTGTTTTTCCTGAACCCGTTGCTCCAACAATCGCAATTGTATCGCCCGGTCGGGCAGAGAAACTTACACCTTTTAAAATCCAGTCCTCATCTTTGTAAGCCATTTGCACATCGCGGAAATTAATTTCACCGCGAATTTCAGCCGGACTGTAATTTCCCGTATCGGCAATGTATTCATTGGTATCCAGCACAGCAAAAACCCGCTCCGAACTCACCATTCCCATTTGCAGCGTGTTAAATCGGTCTGCAAGGGTGCGGATTGGTCTGAATAACATGCTGATATACATCGTAAATGCTACAAGATTCCCAACCGTAAAAGTGCCGGAAATAACACCTCTGGCCCCAAGCCAGATTAACAATCCCAACGAAACCGCACTTAAAATTTCAACAATTGGTAGAAATACGGAATAATGCCATACTGATTGAATGTGTGCTCTTCGGTGTTCCCGGTTAATAGCGCGGAATGCATCCATTTCTTCTTCCTCCCGGTTAAAAATCTGGACGATATTCATACCCGTGATATGCTCCTGTACAAACGCATTTAAACGCGCCACCTGTGTTCTAACTTCCTGAAATGCTTTTTTTATCCCATTTTTGAAAATATTGGTTGCAACCAATAAAATCGGAATGGTGGAAATTGAAATTAATGTCAGCCGCCAGTCTGTATAAAACATGACGCATAAAACAACAGTTAGCTGTAGTAAATCGCCGAAAACAATTACGACACCTTCTGTAAATATGCTTGCAATAGTTTCAATGTCGCTTACAACGCGGGTTACAAGCGTGCCTATTGGCGTGTTGTCGAAATACGAAATACGCAATTTGGTGATATGATTAAATACATCGAGTCGCAGGTCTCGAATAACGTATTGGCCCAATTGATTGGTGATGTAGCTTGAAAAAAACTGACCTGCAGCTTCAACCATCAGGATTCCAATCATAATTAAGGTCATGCTCAGCAGCATACCCGGGTTGGGAACCATAATATAATGATCAACAGTGTACTGAATAAGCAGGGGACGCACAGGCGATAAAAAGGCCATGAAAACCGTAAGAAATACAGAGCCCCAAAGAAATTTCCGGTAAGGCTTTACATACCTAACCACGCGTTTTAGCAAAGAAACATCAAGGGCTTTTCCGGAAACACTCATGCCCGCAAAGTTAAGCCTTGAATCCGCTTGGTAATCAATTCAGTTTTAAAATTTGTTTCTGCCTTCGGCAGGATGAAATACTCGGGAGCTTAACTTCATTTAACTTGTTTTTCCGGCCTTCGGCCGAAAGTCAGGGTTACAGCTCTAAGCCTCGAAATTTTTCGAGGCAAGAGCTGTTAACATTTTTTAAAACGTTTACCCTTGTCAGGCAGTAGCTATTACTTTTTCTTTGCGCGTTCTATTATGAAATGCATATGACACCAGATATTGGGGAAATCAACGCGAAAATTGAACGCGAAAGCGCTTTTATCGAACTTATTAAGCTTGAACTGGATAAGGTAATTATCGGCCAGCACTACATGCTCGACCGGTTGCTTATCGGTTTGCTGGCCAACGGCCACATCCTCCTGGAAGGAGTGCCGGGACTGGCAAAAACCCTTGCCATTAAGAGTCTCGCTCAAACTGTAAAGGCCGATTTCAGCAGGATTCAGTTCACGCCCGATTTGCTTCCGGCCGACCTCATCGGAACCATGATTTACAATCAGAAACAGGAAAGTTTCTCGGTGCGAAAAGGTCCTGTGTTTGCCAACTTTATTCTGGCCGACGAAATTAACCGCGCTCCTGCAAAAGTGCAAAGTGCTCTGCTCGAAGCCATGCAGGAACGTCAGGTTACCATTGGCGACAGTACACACAAATTGCCTGAACCTTTCCTTGTACTTGCAACCCAGAACCCGGTTGAGCAGGAGGGAACCTATCCGCTTCCGGAGGCGCAGGTTGACCGTTTTATGCTTAAAGTCGTTATTGGTTATCCCAGCAAGGAAGACGAAACCAAAATTATCCGCGCCAATCTTGGTATGGAATATCCCAAGCCTTCACAAATTGTTCAACCCGAACAAATCCTGAATGCACGCAAGGTTGTCCGCGAGGTTTATATGGATGAGAAAATTGAGAAGTACATTGTTGACATTGTGTTTGCAACGCGCTTCCCGAAAGATCACCATCTGGCGCAATTCGAACCCATGATTAGCTTTGGAGCTTCCCCGCGTGCTTCAATTAGTCTCGCTTTGGCTGCCAAGGCTTACGCCTTTATCAAGCGCCGCGGCTACGTTATTCCCGAAGATATTCGCGCAATCTGCAAGGATGTCCTTCGCCACCGCATAGGATTAACCTACGAAGCCGAAGCAGAAAACATTACCACCGAACATATTATCAGCGAAATTTTGAATAAGGTCGAAGTACCATAATGTGCTGATGTGCTGATATGCTGATATGCTGATGTGGTAATTTGCTGATGAATTAATATGCTAATAGAATTATTGGATATGTCTACTTTTTAGGTTGATTTTATGAGTGATTCAAAGAATTTTAAGTGAAATAGAGCCAGCGCAAATAAATAGTCTAAGATGCAAATAGTTGTTTAAAAGAGGGAGTCGACAATGGAGAAACAATGGAACTGGAATGAAAAACAAAATATTTTTGAAGTTCAATCTTCAATTGAAGTATCCCATTTGTGCCAGCCATTCAATAATTCGAAGAATTTGAATTGGATTTATACACAAGACTATGAAAGTGATTTTGTATTCAGGTATGTTGCATGCATGAATACAGATTACTCAACTAAACAGCCAACCAAAGGGAATCAAATTGTAAGCTTGTCTGAGGTGTTTGCCTTGAAAATGCTTCCTAAATGCAAAGCTTTGAAATCAATTGGTGAAATAGAACTTGCTAATCAATTATTCAAATCTTCTACATCTGTAGGTGCAAACATTGCAGAATCTCAGCATGCAGAAAGCAAAGCAGATTTTGTTCATAAACTCAAAATCGCTGCAAAAGAGGCAAGAGAATCGGAATTTTGGATGAAAATAATTGCGCAAAGCGATATTGAGATTGATTTTCATGCTGAAGCAGAAATTCTGTTAAGCATTCAAAAACTATTGTCATCAATAATTTCCACGTGTTTGAAGTCAAAATTTTAATAGTTGAAACATTTTAAAAATGTGAATAAAAGCAGAATAATAGCGCATACAGATGATATCACATCCAAAACTCCTCACATCAACAAATTTGCAGCTAACTTAAACCATTAAGCCTTTACGAAGCAAAAGCTTGTGTTCTTTAGCATCGTCAAATCAAAATATCATCAAATCATCAAATCATCAAATCATCAAATCATCAAATCATCAATCCATCCAATCAACACATCAGCACATTAACACATTAGCACATCACCAATGAACCATTCCGATCTTCTTAAAAAAGTGCGTAAGCTCGAAATCAAAAGCCGGGGATTGTCGGCTCAGCTGTTTTCGGGACAATACCACAGCGCTTTTAAAGGGCGGGGAATGAGCTTTTCGGAAGTACGTGAGTACCAGCCGGGCGACGATGTGCGCACAATAGACTGGAACGTTTCGGCAAGGCTGAATCATCCATATGTGAAGGTTTTTGAGGAAGAGCGGGAGCTTACTATTATGCTGCTTGTGGATGTAAGCGGCTCCAAGGATTTCGGCACTCAGGTACAAACCAAAATGGAGCTGGTTACCGAAGTTTGCGCCGTGCTGGCATTTTCGGCCATGCAGAATAACGATAAGATAGGTGTGGTGTTTTTTAGCGATCAGATTGAAAAATACATTCCGCCTAAGAAAGGTAAATCGCATGTATTGCGAATAATCAGCGAGTTGATTGAATTCAGACCGCAAAGGCCGGGTACGGATGTGGGGCAAGCCCTGAAATTTCTCACCAATGTTATTCGGAAGCGTTGTACAGCCTTCATTTTGAGTGACTTCTTTACAAGTGATTTCGAGGATAGTCTTCGCTTGTCCAATAAAAAACATGATATTGTGGCTTTGCCGGTTTCCGATCCCAGGGAGTTGAGCATCCCTGATGTTGGATTAATGAAGGTTACCGACCCTGAAACAGCAGAAAGCTTTTGGGTGGATAGTTCCGATAAGGCTTTGCGGAAAGCATATGAAATAAAGGCGAAGAAGCATGCCGACCAGCTCAAAACGACATTCAGTAAAGCCGGTGTTGATGCAGCCTGGCTCAGCACAGACCGATCTTATATTCAACCATTGAGTAATTTATTTAAACGCAGAGGAGCCCGATGAGAAGTTTATTATCCGCTCTAATCCTGTGTTTTTTTGCCCTCAGTAGCTTCGGGCAGACGGCCGGTGCCGGTACCGACAGGAAACGCATCAGATTGGGCGAAGAGATTAAGTTGAAACTTGAATCAGAAATTCCTGCTGGCAAGCAGCTTCGCTGGCCCGAAATAACTGATACGCTGGGTGGGGTTTTTGAAGTGCTGGGACGCCAAAAGCCCGATACAACAAAGGTTGACAGCAATGGAACCCTGCATATTGAGCAGCAATACCTGATAACTTCATTCGATAGCGGAAGCTATAATTTACCGGCGTTCCCTTTTGAATTTACACAAGGTAACGATACGGATTTGATTCTGGCCAACCCTATTGAAATTAGTGTTCTCACCGTTCCGGTGGATACCACCAAAGCAATTAAGGATATCAGAGGAATCGCCGATGTTCCGTTTGATATTGGAGAATACATTCCCTGGATTTTAGGAGGTGTTATTCTTCTGGCTTTAGTTACCGGTCTGATTTATTGGTATTTGCGACGTAAAAAACCGGCTCAGGCTGCTATATCTCAAAAGAAGACCATCCCCTGGAAAGAAGCACTTTTAGAGTTGGATCGGATTGAAAAAGAAGCCGTCTGGCGCGCCGGCCGGGTTAAACAATACTACTCCGCACTAAGCGATACCATTCGTAAATACTACGAAGAGCAGCTTAAAATTCCGGCGCTTGAATCAACATCAGATGAAATTTTGGATATGATGCGGAATCGTGGCGTTAATTCCGAAGCTCAGGATGCTTCAAAAAAGCTTTTCCGTACATCGGATCTGGTGAAGTTTGCCAAAACAATTCCCGACGAACCTATGCACGCTGAGGCTCTGATCCTGTCGCGACGAATTGTTGAGTTGACCAAACCGCAGGAAACGCCTTCCGCCGAAGGCGAAAAAGGAAAGGAGGAAGCAGGTGAATAGCATTGGAGACCTGCGTTTTCCACCACTCAGCGAGCTTAGCTTTGCGCATCCCTGGATGTTTTTGCTACTGCTGTTCATCCCGTTTATGGTTGTTTACTACATCCTGAAAGGGAAAAAGCAAAAGCCTGAATTACGGGTTTCCACAGCCTCATTCCTCAAACAAAAGAAGTCGTCGCTGCTTGCCAGAATGGTGCATTTCCCAATCATATTGCGATGCATTGCCTGGGCAGCATTTGTGGTAGCTATTGCGCGCCCTCAAACCAAACTTGCATGGCAGGATATGAACGCTGAAGGGATTGATATTGTGCTTGCTATGGACCTTTCGCCAAGTATGCTGGCCCGTGATTTTAAGCCTAACCGGCTTGAATCTGCCAAACAGGTGGCAGAGGAATTCATAGATGGCAGGCCCGGCGACCGCATCGGACTCGTAGTGTTTTCGGGCGAAGCCTTCACGCAATGTCCGTTAACAGTTGACCATTCAATTTTGAAAAACCTTCTTCATGAGGTGGAGCCGAATTTTTTACCCGATGGAACAGCAATCGGAATGGGGCTTTCTACATCGGTAAACCGCCTAAGGAAAAGCAAGGCAAAAAGTAAGGTTGTCATATTAATTACAGACGGCGAGAACAATGCAGGAGCTGTTTCGCCGCTAACCGCGGCCGAAATTGCCCAGATGTATGGTGTTCGGGTTTATACAATTGGTGTCGGCTCAAAAGGAATGGCTTATTCTCCTGCTTATCGCTATCCGAATGGAGAATTTGCATTCGACTACGTTCAGGTTAGAATTGATGAAGAGCTTCTTGGTAAAATTGCCGAAATGACCGGTGGCCAATATTTCAGGGCAACCAATAACAAAGCCCTGCAGGAAATTTACAAAAAGATAGACACCCTTGAGAAAACACGTTTCGATGTTACGGAGTTCCGCAAAATGCGGGAAGAATTCTGGCCGTTTGCATTGCTTGGTTTGATTCTGTTGTTGACCGAGTGGTTTATCAGAAACACATTATTAAGATCAATACCCTGATTTAAAAGATGCTGCAGTTTTCATATCCGTATTTTCTTTGGGCTTTGCTGGTCATTCCACTTATGTGGCTGGTTTTTAATGCCCGGATGCGCTGGAAAAGACGAGCCATTGAACGATTAGGCGACAAACACCTCATTGCCCGGATGATGCCTGATTATTCGCCCGGGAAGCTACGGATCAGGTTTTTTCTGCTGTCAGCAGCCTGGTTGTTCCTCGTGATTGGTCTGGCAAATCCCCGCATTGGCTCCAAGTACGAAGAGGTTAAAAGGCAGGGTGTGGATCTGGTAATTG
>JAGQVC010000056.1 GCA_020438185.1 Bacteroidota bacterium | reverse complement strand
ACCTGGCTGTGCATTCGCACAAAGATTTGCCGACAACCAATCACGAAGGCTTAACCATTGCCGCCGTTTCGTATCGCGAAGTGAGTACTGAAACCCTTTTAATAAGACCGGAAGCTTTCGATGCCCGGGAGAAATTCGGATTGAAAAAAGCCGCAATCGTGGGGACTTCCTCCGGAAGGAGAAAAAGCCAGTTACTGTTTTTCAGACCTGATCTGGAAACTGCCGATTTGAGAGGAAACGTCCCAACCCGGATTCAAAAATTGCTTGATGGTCAGTATGATGCCATTTTGCTGGCAACAGCAGGATTGAAGCGGCTCAACCTTCAGCCCGAAGGGCTTAAAGTTTCGGAAATACCGGCTAACCTGTTTATACCGGCACCCGCACAGGGTGTTCTGGCTTTTCAGGTTCGTGAAAACGATACAGAAATTAAAGAAGTTCTTTCGGCTTTGCATCACGCCGATGTGCAGGATTGCATATCGGTTGAGCGCAGTGTTTTAAATCGCCTCGACGGCGGATGCCAGCTTCCGTTGGGCGTTTATTGCGAAAAATCTGCAGGCGGTTACCGGTCATGGACTTCACTCAAGCCTTTGGATGGCAGTCCTTACAGGCGATTTTACATGTTGGGTAAGAACCCGGTTGAATTAAGCGCCCGCATTTTGGAACGGCTATCTCAAACCGAAAACCGAAGCGTGTTTCTGAGCCGCGAACCCGGGCAGGCTACCGGATTTATAAAGCAGGCTCAAAACTTCGGGTTCAGTGTGCATGCCCAATCACCGTTGATTACCGAAACCATTGAAATTTCTCACCTTCCGTTTACGGAATGGATTTTTTTCAGCAGTCCGGCCGGAGTTGAACATTTCTTTTCGCAGGATCTTATTGTTCCGGCCGTAACATCTGTTGCGGCTTTGGGTTCAGGAACAGCCGAAGCCCTCAGTGCTTACGGGATAATTCCTTCGTTTACGGGAGGAGGAGGCCTGCTGGAAGAAACAGCAAAACAGTTTATTGAAAAAGCAAAAGGCACCGAGGTGTTCTTTCCAATCGGAGAAGACAGTCTGCGCAACATTCAGCAATTAATTGCCGGCGAGGCGGTAATTCACGAACAGATTATTTACCGCAAGCTTCCTAATCCTGATTTCATCATGCCGCAGGCAGATATTGCCGTGTTTACAAGCCCGGCGCTGGCCAAAGCAGCATTAAAGGACGGGCCGCCATTTACAGGAATTGCCGTTGCAATTGGCGATTCAACTGCCGCAGAGCTAAAAAAACTGGGTGTGCAACATGTACTTACAGCACCTTATACAGATATGCAGTCGCTGGCCGACCTGGTTTGCGGTATTTCAGTGTGATTCACTAATGGCGAGCCATGCCATTAAACCGCTGCCCGTAAGCATTGCGTCTTCATCAATATCGAATGTGTTTGTATGCACCCCCGATGTGAATTTGCCATCCGGCGAAGCCGTGCCTAAACGGTAAAAACAAGCAGGATACCGTTGAGCAAACCAGGCGAAGTCTTCGGCAGTCATTCGAATATCCAGATCATGAACACGATCAGAACCCAGAAAATCCTCTGCAGCAGCTTTGCATTTCTTGGTTAGTTCTACATCATTACTTAATGCCGGGTAGCCTTTTCTAATTTCTATTTCGGCGCGCACGCCGGATGCCAGGCAGGTATTCTGAACAATCGAATCGATTAATTGGTGCGCTTCTGCCCGCCATTCTTCATCAAGCGTTCTGAACGTTCCCTGAAGCTGAACCTCAGCAGGAATAACATTCGTAGCTCCGTTTGCAATTACTTTCCCGATTGACAAAACAGTGTGAACACCCGGTTTGGTCTTACGCGAAGCGATTTGCTGCAAGGCCACAATTACCTGAGCGGCAGCCAGAACCGGATCTTTTGTGGTATGCGGCAAGGCACCGTGGCCGCCTTTTCCATGAATAGTGATGTGCAATTCGTCGGTAGAAGCCATGTATTGCCCGGGCCGAAAGCCGACATGCCCGGCCGGCAGCTCCGGAAACACGTGCTGAGCGATAAGATTACCAGGAGGAAACTGTTCAAACATACCTTCCCGGAGCATAAGTGAGGCTCCGCCGGGGAGGACTTCTTCACCCGGCTGAAAAACAAATCGAATGGTTCCCGACCAATGCTCTCTTAACTCATTCAAAATAAAAATCGCCCCCATCTGGCAGGCGCTGTGAACATCGTGACCGCAGGCATGCATCCAGCCCGCATTCCGCGAAGCATATTCTGTATTGTTGCTTTCCTGTATGGGCAGCGCATCCATATCGGCGCGCAGTGTAACGGTTTTTCCCGGTTTTGCACCCTTAAGTTCAACCATAAAACCCGTTTTAACCCAGGTTCCGGCAATTGGGATTCCGGCTTCTTCCAGTTTGGCTTTTAGAAATGCGGAGGTTTCAAATTCACTGAACGAAGGCTCCGGATTCCGGTGCAGATGCCTTCTGATATCCCGCGTAAGCGGAAAATATGTTCGGGCTGCCGCCCGGATATTCTCTTTCAGAGATTCGTTCATTTTGAAAAAATCATTTTGATGGAAAGAAGCAGCATGACAATTCCAAATATGCGTTTCATCAGCACCTCGTCAATTCGAAGTGAAACTTTTGATCCAAGAAAAGCACCTAAAACAAAGGTAACTCCTATGAGTACACTGTATGAAAAATGGAAGTTTCCTGATTTGTAATAATTGTATGCTGCCAGAAAACCTACCGGCATTAAGAGCATTCCAATGGAAACACCTTGTGCTTCGTGTTGACTGAGATGCAGGAAATAAACCAGTGCAGGCACAATTACAACTCCGCCTCCAATTCCTACCATACCGCTTGCGAATCCGGCAAACAGTCCTATCACCAGTAAAGTGATTAACGTTATTAAGTCCATATTTCTGAATGTTTTCATTAAAAATCTTTGGCAAGTGACAAATAAATAATCCGCGGTAATATTTGACCATCATCGATGCCCCGCGCGTAATCCACACGGACGAAATAACCGAGAATGCGTGTTCTTAAACCTGCTCCAAAGCCGGCAACCACAGGCTCTCGCTGGTTCTTGAGTATTATTTTGATGGGGCCGCTTTCGATGGTTTGCTGGTTAAATGTGTTATTTTCGGAGTAAGGCGAGGTACCGGTAAATGCGGTGCCCACATCGGCAAATGCAACAAACTGCATTGAATTGAAAAAATCAGATTTAACGGGATACTTCATTAAGAATTTGAGGAAATTCCAGCGAACTTCCGCATTCATCACAGCGAAGCTGGAACCATTGCGGATATTCTGATAAAAGCCGCGCATATTGGTACCAAGTGTTTGCAACAGGTAGCCCTGATCGGGATCGGGCGGCAGGGAATTATCGAATTTGGGAATAAACCAGTTATCAACTCCACCCAGATAAAACAGCAATTTGGAAGGTCCGAACGAAGTGGCGCCGGCCGCCCTGAACGCCCATATCATTTCGCGCGTAATCCGGCCGTACTGCCTGAAATCAAATCCGGCTACATTTACCGAGGTAGCCTCCGGAGTAACCCGGCGAATGTGCTCGAGGGTGACTTTTAGTCTGGTGCCGGTGAACATGTTCAAACCCTCGGGAAATGTATTATCGAAAACAAACTCCGCTTTCGCCATTGCCCAGTGCGTGAAAACTGTAGGGCGATTCAGGTTCGCCAAATCGGTTGAAAGATAAACCGTGCGGTCGTTTCGGTAATTTACGCTCCCGCTTAGCCGCGCTACTTCGCTAAAGGGGTACGAAACCATCCCGCCAAGCGTATGCAGCATAGTGCGTTGTGTTGCCAGCGTTCCGTTTTGCAGGCCTTGCCTGTGAAAAAAGAACTGGTGGTCGAGGCGCTTTTTAACCGACGAAAAACGAAGCAGATACTCATTCCCTGTTAGATTGCCTGAAAGTCTCACCCCGCCGCTAAACCGGTAATCGTCGAATAAATCGGCAACTACATAATTGATGAGCACATTCACCGAAGGGTTCGTGAAACCATCCGGGTTAAATGGCTGATAGGTTTGGTTAAGATACGCGCGATCGAATCGGGCATCTACAACATCCTGAAAATAAGTAGTTTCATACAATCTTTGCCTGCTCACGCGGAAAGAATCCGTTTTAGCAGATTCCGTCGTTGCTTCCGGCTTATCGTTGTTTCCAGCCTCATCACCTTTTCCGAATACCACAATCCGCCGCACTTTGGCAGTGCCACCCGGTTTGTCCTCTTTTTTCTCCTTTTCGGGTTTTATCTCAGGTTGCAAACTTCTCGAAGGCGACCATTCTGCTGCCGGCAGTTTTTCGCCTGCGGCGGATAGCATTTCGCTGCTGCTTACCAGATCGATTCTGTTTTTGGTGGCTTTTACAGTTGTAATCAGTGCTTTATCGCCCGAGAGGGCAAAATTACCGAGACCACCATTTGAAGCCGAAACCGGCGTTGAATGAATAAAATACCTGTAATGAATGGCGGTATCAACCGCAACCACCGCACTATCGAAACTGGCGCGGTAAATATTCCGCATTCCGTTGGCATCACTCAGGTAGTGAAATGTGACAGCGTTATTCGTTTTTGGAAGAATTTCATTTACCCCGGGCGTTTCTGTTAGACGCACCAGCTTCCGCGAATCCGGGTAAATTCTGAATAAATCGTAGCTCTTAGCAAGATCGGGGCGCAAGGCCAGATCCGTATTAAGTGAATCACCCGGTCGGGTGGATGAAAAAATGATGCTTTCGCCGTCGGCGGTCCAGGTGGCACCGGCTTCGTCCCAGCCATCGTTTGTAAGCGACTCGAATGTATTAGCGATGTTATTAAAAATGAACAAATCAACCCAGCCGTCCCTGAGTCCGGTCATGGCAATTTCCTTCCCACCGGGCGAAACTTCCATACTGTGAATTCGGCCAATATCATCAATGAACTTGCTGTCGGTTTCACGTGAAGTGATGTTGTAAAAATTGAGTCTCTGCCGGCCTTCGTAAAGGTCTGTGTACAGCAGAACTTCTTCGTTCGGATGCCACGCCAGCACCGGGAAGCTCAGATCCTTAATAACGGGAAGCCTTTTACCCATTTTAATTCTTGCAAGGCGTTTCCCGGATTGAGCATCGTGGATATAAATAATCGCTTTGCCCCAATCGTTGCGAACGAAACTGTAATACCGGCCAGACTTACTGAATGTGGGATTGAGGAACAGGCGATTTCGCTTGTTTTTTTTGGCAATGGAATTTTCCGGCAATCCGGCAAAAAGATTTCGTCCGGGGTAATATTTTTTATCGTAATAATTTATCCATTCCTGGGTTACGCCTTTCAGGCCGATGCCCAGAACATACTGAAAGCCGTTGTCCACATTGCGCATCACCCTGGTCATTTCGAGTATATCGGCAATCACTTTTTCGCCGTAAGTGTGGGCAATGTAGTGCCACATAGATTCGCCGGCAATAAGTGCATCTTCATCGCGCAAGCGATTAAACTTAAAATACCTGCCACTTAACATGCCTTCGCGCAGCCATTCATCGTTGGCAACGCTCCAGGGCCGGCTCAGGTAACGAACCAAACCCATCCTGAACCAGTCGGGAATATTCATGAGCGTTGAGCTGCGGATACGTTCCCTGAAATCGGCTCCGAAAAGAAATTCGTTGATAACAGCTTCGGCTACTCCAGCCTTGATTTGTTCGTTAAACGAAACAGCCGAACCATTGTGAAAGAGCAGAATTTTCTGCTGGTCGAGTTGCGTGCTGCCAGCCAGCGATAAGGGGTTGGAGCCCGAGCCGACATTGGTTTGTTTAAGGTCACTGAGATTCTGGAAAATCAGGAAACGCGGCCTGTTCTGAATGGAGTAATCGAGCCAGCCTTCTAGTTCAGGCAATTTTTCGCTTGCTGTTTTGGCCACCAAAGCCGAAAGCTCCTTGCCACCGGCGAAAAAGTACACATCGAACCGCTGGTAGCGGTAAAACGACCATTCGATGGGTTTATACTGAATGCGGTTTTTACCAAATTCCATTTGAGAACCGTTGTAAAACTGCGCATTCAATACAGAATGCAGCAGCAGCAGGCCTATAAACAGAATCCGATGTTTCATACACGACAGATGTGGTAAAAGTACGAAATGACCCTTATTTTTGGGCTTTTTCAAATGCTTCAACTACAGGCTTTCACGTTTAACCCTTTTCAGGAAAACACCTGGCTGGTCTGGAATGATCAGAACGACTGTATCATTATAGATCCCGGCTGTTACAGTGCGGCCGAAAAGGAAATACTAAGGGATTTTATAGAAAGCAGGAAACTTCGGCCGGTACGGCTGATAAACACACACTGCCACATTGACCATGTGCTTGGAAACCCTTTTGTGGAACGCACCTGGGGATTGAAACCACAAACACATCGCGCCGAAAAGGCGCTGCTGGATGCAATTCCGCATTACGGACAAATGTGGGGGATAAATTCGGAAACGCAGCCCGAGCCCGAATACATCATGCAGGATTTGACAGAAATAGAGCTCGGTACTGAGAAGTTGAAGGTTTTGTTTACCCCCGGGCATTCGCCCGGTGAAATTTGCCTGTATTCTGAGCAGGGTAAATTTGTTATTGCAGGCGATGTGCTTTTCAGAGAATCGATTGGCCGCACCGACTTACCCGGCGGTAATTACGAAACACTGATTGAATCTATTCGAAATGAGCTTTTTACATTGCCTGACGATACGGAAGTTCATCCCGGACACGGTCCTTCAACCACAATCGGACACGAAAAAAAATACAACCCGTTTTTAAGCTGAACATCATCTTGTTTTGAATCGGTATAAACTGAGGTCAGCCTTGTTAAAATAGCGCTAAAATCTTTGTTCAGCGGGCGAAATTGACCTAATTTTATCACCCCAAATCAATTCTAAATGCCTATTTATCATTCGCTAGGAAAAATCCCCCCAAAAAGGCATACCGTTATGCCAAAAGACGGAGGCGGATTGTATTATGAACAACTATTCGGAACTGTAGGATTCGACGGAATGTCATCGCTTTTGTACCAGTTACACCGACCGACCATGGTTAGCAGGATTGGGGAAGCCAAAGATGTAAGTCCTAAAATAGCAGTTGACCGCAATATGACCTCACGCCGGCTGGTTGGTTTTGATGTGCCTCCGGCCGATGATTTTCTGGAATCGAGAAAAGCCTTGCTGGTTAACAGCGATGTTTACCTTGGATTGGCAGCACCGCGGAAGTCGCTTACGGAGTATTTTTACAAAAATGCCGATGCTGATGAAATGCTTTTCGTCCACCGCGGCAGCGGTGTGCTGAGAACATTTCTCGGAAACATAGAATTTTCCTACGGAGATTATCTGATTATCCCGCGTGGAATGATTTACCAGATTGAATTTTCCGGAACTGATAACCGACTTCTTTATCTGGAATCATTTAGTCCGATTTACACTCCAAAAAGGTACCGCAACTGGTTCGGTCAATTGCTTGAGCATTCTCCGTTCTGCGAACGGGATATCAGAAGGCCTTCAAACCTGGAAACGCACGATGAAAAAGGCGAGTTTGTGGTGAAGGTAAAAAAGCAAAACATGTTGCACGAACTGGTTTACGCAACGCATCCTTTTGATGTGGTAGGCTGGGATGGGTATAATTACCCGTATGCATTCAGCATACATGAATTTGAGCCGATTACAGGTCGTGTGCACCAGCCGCCGCCGGTTCATCAGACTTTCGAAACCTCATCATTTGTGGTTTGTTCGTTTGTTCCGCGTTTGTACGATTACCATCCGGCGGCTATTCCGGCACCATACAACCATAGCAATATCGATTCTGACGAGGTTCTGTATTACGTTGATGGTGATTTTATGAGCCGGAATGATATTGCGGCAGGTCATATTAGTTTGCATCCGGCTGGCATTCCGCACGGACCGCATCCGGGTGCTTACGAACGAAGCATTGGTCAGAAAGAAACCAAAGAGCTTGCGGTAATGGTTGACACCTTTAAGCCGCTCATGATTACAGAAGAAGCCATCAAAATTGATGACGGAAAATATTGGAATTCATGGATTGAATAATCCCAAAAACAACAATTAATAATGGACACAACATCTCAAATAACGCCACAAACAGCTCAGAATTCAACAGAGGATTTTCTTCCGCTTCTGGGCACCGATTATGTTGAATTTTATGTAGGAAACGCCAAGCAGGCATCCTACTACTACCAAAGCGCCTGGGGTTACGAACTCATTGCGTATGCAGGTCCCGAAACCGGGGTTCGCAATAAGGTTTCCTATGTGCTTCGTCAGGGTAAAATCAGGTTAGTACTTACAGCTTCGCTGGATCCGGAT
>JAGQVC010000055.1 GCA_020438185.1 Bacteroidota bacterium | reverse complement strand
CCTCGTTTGGCATCGGCAATTGTAAAATGTTGCTCAGGTATTACTTCAAGCGTTTTTTGCAAACTTTCCCAGCCTTTCGGACCCATTGATTCGTAAAACGCCAGATTGGGTTTATAAGCCACACAGAACTCAGCCGTGGCCTCAATTATCGCCTTGTTAAAGGCAAAAACCGGATCCGGTTCATGCAATAAATGGGAAGGAATTTTTCTGATATCTGTATCGAGGCCAACACACAGATATGACTTCTTTAGCTTGATTTGCTCAACCAGTTCTTTACGGGTCATATGCGCTCTCCTTCCTTCATTTTCTCAGCATTCTCAGCAACTTGTAAGGCATGTATTAAATCCTCAATATCGCCCTCCATAAATGCGGGTAAATTATACATGGTATAACCAATCCGGTGGTCGGTAACCCTGCTTTGGGGGTAATTGTAAGTTCTGATTTTTGCCGAACGGTCGCCTGTTGAAACCATGGTTTTACGTCGGCTCGAAATGGCTTCGTTGTGCTTGGTGAGCTCCATATCGTACAATTTGGCTCGCAACATGGCCAAGGCACGTTCCTTATTACCAAGCTGAGATCGCTCAATCTGACACATCACCGTGATGCCGGTTGGTTTATGTGTTAACTGCACTTTCGTTTCAACTTTATTCACGTTCTGCCCGCCGGCACCGCCCGAACGGGAAGTCTGAAATTCCAGATCGGCCGGATTGATTACCACATCCACTTCATCGGCTTCAGGCAGCACAACCACTGTAGCCGCAGATGTGTGCACACGTCCCTGCGTTTCGGTTGCAGGAACCCGCTGCACGCGGTGTACACCCGATTCATATTTTAATACGCCAAACACATTCTCCCCACTCACTTCCATCACAATCTCCTTAAACCCACCCATGGTCCCTGCATGTTCATCCACAATGGTTAGTTTCCAACCCTTTGATTCGCAGTACTTCTGATACATTCTTGCTAGATCGCCCGCAAATATCGAGGCCTCATCTCCGCCGGTACCGGCGCGAATCTCCAACACCGCATCCTTGGCATCTTCGGGATCTTTCGGAATCAGTAAAAGCCTGATTTCATCTTCAATCTGGTCTTTGGCAATCAGGGCTTCATCAAGCTCCTCACGGGCCATCTGCCGGAATTCTTCATCATCGTCATTCAACAAAACATCACGCGATGAGCGGATTCTTTCAAGAACCTCATCATAGCGGTTGGCTGCTTCCACAACCATTTGCAAATCCTTGTATTCCTTATTCATGCGCTTAAAGCGCGACATGTCCGAGATAACCCCGGGATCTGACAACGAAAGTTCTACCTCTGCAAATCGCGCACGAATTGCCGGTAATTTCTTACTGAGCTCAGTTTCCTGCATGGCGCAAAAGTAGGTAATTAGGCTGTCAGCGATAGCTGAACTCCCCAAATTCTGATCGAATTGTAACCTGTTTTTCTGCCTGAGCTTCTACCCGCCCGATTATCTGTGCCTGCACTCCATGAGATTGAGAAATTTCAATCAATTCAGATGCAATCGAAGCCGGGACATACAATTCCATCCTATGCCCCATATTAAAGACTTTATACATTTCCTGCCACGATGTCCCCGATGATTCCTGAATAATCCTGAACAAAGGCGGGCATTCAAACAGATTGTCCTTAATAATGTGATTCCTTTCAATAAAATGTAAAACCTTGGTTTGCGCTCCCCCGCTACAATGCACAGCTCCGTGAATCTGCTTTCTGTATTTCTGCAGGATTTCCTTCATTACCGGCGCGTAAGTACGAGTCGGGGAAAGCACCAGCTGACCGTGATTCACGTTTAATCCATCAACCGGATCAGTGAGTTTATGTTTTCCGCAATAAATCAGATTTCCCGGCACAGCCGGATCAAAACTTTCAGGATACTTTGAAGCGTAAACATTGCTTAGCACATCGTGGCGTGCCGAAGTAAGACCATTGCTTCCCATTCCGCCATTGTATGTGTTCTCATAATCTGCTTTTCCAAACGATGCCAGCCCAATAATCACATCACCGGCAGCAATACGACTGTTATCAATCACTTCATCGCGTTTCATTCTGGCAACAACAGTTGAATCAACAATGATTGTCCTTACAAGATCCCCAACATCGGCAGTTTCGCCACCCGTCAAAATCATTTCAACTCCAAACGAATTAAACTGCTCGCACAATTCGGTGGTCCCCTTAATTATTTCAGCAATTACTTCTCCGGGTATCAGGTTCTTATTCCTCCCAATGGTTGATGAAACCAGCATTGGACCGGTAGCCCCAACACATAATAAATCATCAGTATTCATTACCAGCGCATCCTGCGCGATGCCTTTCCAAACCGACAAATCACCGGTCTCCCTCCAATACATATAAGCCAGCGAAGATTTGGTTCCCGCTCCATCGGCATGCATTACGAGGCAATAATCCGGATCCCCGCTCAGATAATCAGGAACGATTTTACAAAATGCCTTCGGGAACAAGCCCTTATCCACATTTTTAATTGCAGCGTGCACTTCCTCCTTTCCTGAAGAGACTCCTCTGGCTGCGTAATTATCTGAATTGCTCATGCTATAAAAAACAACATCCCGCTCATGAGCAGGATGTTGGTATTGTGGTTTTATGTGTAATGACTATTATTTAGGTTGTTCTGTTTCTTCAGGTTTCTTTTCCTGTTCAATCTTTTCAAGATCTATGTTATCACGCTTAATCTCTTCAACATCAATCTGAATTTCTTCATCTTCATCAACTGTTTCAATCTTTGGCGCAACAAATTCAGGTGAACCTTCCTTAGGGACAAAATTAGTTCCTGTGATTTTGAATTCAGTTCTACGGTTAACCTGATGTTCCTCTTCAGAACATTTTACTCCGTCCTTACACTTGTTGAGCAAACGGGTTTCTCCGTATCCTTTAGCAGCAAGACGGGAAGGGTCAATTTTCTGCTCAATCAGGTAATTCACAACACTTTGAGCACGACGCTGAGACAGGTCAATATTAGATTTTGCTGAACCGCGGCTATCTGTATGTGACATCAGCTCGATTGTGATGTTTGGATTGTCACGAAGTGTTTGAATAAGACCATTTAAAGAGTCTTTACTTTCCGGACGCAAAGCAGCTGAGTTCAAGTCATAAAGAATTTCAGGCAATTTGATAGGTCCCTTCTTTGTTGTTTTGAGATAGAAGTCTTTTTTGAAATCCTTTCCTTCAGTTTCGCCTTCGGTTGTTTCAGTGCCTTTATCATTCAAATATTGGTCAGCACTTGCAACCAGATTGTACGTGTTGTCTTCAACAAACTTGGTTTCATCAAAATAGTAAGAACCTGTTTTATCAGTAATTATTTCGTAAGTCATTCCGTCCTTATCAGTCATAACCACTTTCGCATTCTCAACAGGTTGCTTGGTATCGAAATCGTAAACTATACCCGTAATTGTGAAAAGAATCGGCGGAACCTTAAATTCATAAATATCTGCTCCACCACGACCACCTTCACGGGAAGAACTGAAGTAACCATGTTCTTTTTTGCCTTCGAAAATAATCCCGAAATCATCCGAAGCAGAGTTTAATGGGTATTTGAGGTTAGAAACTGAACCCCATTTTCCATTTACTAGCTTTGCTTCAAACATATCAAGTCCACCCATTCCAACGTGTCCGTTGGATGAAAAATACAAGGTAGAATCATCACGCAAAGTCGGATATAACTCATCGCCGGCAGTATTTACCTGAGGACCAAGATTCACAGGATTTCCCCATGATTTTGATTTTTTATCATACTTGGCCATCCAGATGTCACGGCCTCCCATTCCACCGGGCATGTCCGAAGCGAAAAGTAAAGTTTCATCATCATCACTAATCCAGGGATGACCAACTGTAAATGTATCTGCTGCAAAAGGAATCAGAACCGGTTCATCCCAGGTATTTCCCTTCTTGCGGGTGGTAAAAATCTGACAACCTTTAACTTTATTCTTGTCATACTCGCAACGTGTAAAGAACATGATGCTGTATTTGCGGTTCATACTGGTTGCACCATCATTATATTTACTATTCAATGGCTCTTTAAAGGAAACAGGAGTACTCCATTTTCCATTTCTGTCAAGAGAAGCAAAATAAATATCAGAGAATGCCTCACCTGTCCAGCCATCCTGACCATTACCCATTGAACCTTCGCGGGATGATGTAAAAATCAATTCCTTGAAGTTTTTACGGGCGTACATTGGAGAAAAGTCGTCGAATTTAGAATTGAGATCTCTCACATTGGTAATTTCATGACGCGTAGGATTCTCCTTCCACTTCACAGCAAGTTTGCAACTTTCTTTACCAACAGCACCGCGAGGATCATCCGGCTTAACTTTTATGTAATTCTCATATTCAGTTAAGGCCTCATCGTACTTACCGTTAATTCGCATCATATCAGCCATGTACAAGGTAGCTTCCGGATTCTGATACTTTGCTTTAATGGCTTTAGCAAACCAGGTTTCAGCTTTCTTTGCATCATTAAATGCCATGTAGCAAAGGGCCTGCTTGTAAGTTAACTCTGCTTTAAGCGCTTTGTTACCTCTAACACTTTCCCTGGCTTTTCCGTAAGCCTCAAGTGCTTCGTAGTATTCCTTGTTGTTGTAAAGTCTGTCAGCCTCTTTTACCTTTTTGGGCTGAGCAAAAGCAACTCCGCTGATAAGCAGAGCCGTGATTAGCGTAAAAAACGAATGAGATAGGTTTTTGACCATAGTGGATAATTTCTTGGCAAGTTGCAGTGGGCTAAATTAAGAAAATTGTAATTCAAACAAGCAGTTTCGCAAGTTCATTAACATTTCAGAAAAAAGGGCAGCCATCCGGCCGCCCTTTCGATATCAAAAAATGATACTAATTAATTGATGAACAACATCTCGCGATACTTTGGCAAACACCAGATCTCGTCGTCAACGAGCAATTCAAGTTTATCCACGTTGTACCTGATTGTCTCAAAAAATGGCTGCACTTTGTAACAATAAGCATCTGCCTGCTTTCTTGCATCGCTTAGCTTATTAGCTGCCTTGCGTGCCTCAATCATATCATTTACCGAGGCCAGAATAATGTTCACGCGTTCCGAAATCTCAGAAATCAGCGCAAGTTGGGCACCGGCTGCTTTCTTGAATTCCGCAGCACTAAATATTTCTTTCAGTCCTTTTACATTATTAATAAGTTCACTCTGGTATTTCAGTGCCGTCGGCACGATGTGATTGGCTGCCAGATCACCCATTACTCTTGATTCAATCTGAATTTTCTTGGTGTACATTTCCAGCTGAATTTCGTAACGAGCTTCCATTTCACGATGTGTCAGAACCTCGTTTTCTTCAAATAATTTCAATGCATCTTTTCTAACAAACACATCAAGTGCTTCAGGCGTTTTTGCGAAATTATTCAGGCCTCGCTTTTTCGCTTCCTTCACCCACTCGTCGCCATAGCCGTTTCCTTCGAAGCGGATAGCTTTAGATTCAGTTATATAGCGCTTTAAAACCTGGAAAATCGCCTCGTCTTTATCCAGCTTCTTTTTACCCATTAGCTGGTCAACTTCGCTTTTAAATTCTCTTAGTTGCTGCGCAACGATGGTATTAATCACAATCATTGCCTGAGCGCAATTGGCAGATGAACCAACAGCCCGGAATTCAAATTTGTTACCCGTAAATGCAAATGGTGATGTCCTGTTTCTGTCGGTGTTGTCTAGCAAAATCTGTGGAATCTTTCCAATATTCAGCTTAAGGTCAGTCTTCTCATCCGGTGTCATTTTACCGCCCGGTTTCACTTTGCGCTCAAGTTCATCCAGCACAGCTGTGAGTTGAGAACCGATGAAAGCTGAGATAATGGCCGGCGGTGCTTCGTTTGCGCCCAAACGGTGATCGTTCCCTGCGGAAGCAATAGCCGCGCGCATCAAATCGGCATGCGTATGCAATGCTTTAATCGTATTAATGAAAAAAGTAAGAAACTGGAGGTTGTTCTTTGGTGTCTTGCCAGGACTTAAAAGATTTTTTCCGGTGTTGGTTGACATTGACCAGTTGTTGTGCTTACCCGAACCATTGATGCCGGCAAAAGGCTTCTCATGAAAAAGAACGCGGAAACGGTGGCGACGGGCAACTTTACTCATCACGTCCATTAACAGCTGGTTGTGATCAACCGCCAGGTTGGCTTCTTCAAATATAGGAGCGCACTCAAACTGGTTTGGTGCAACTTCGTTGTGACGGGTACGAATTGGAATACCAAGCTTCAGCGATTCCATTTCAAAATCGCGCATGTATGCATTTACGCGCTCAGGTATAGAACCAAAGTAATGGTCTTCAAGCTGCTGACCTTTGGCCGGCGAATGCCCAAACAATGTTCTTCCGGTAAGAGAAAGGTCAGGACGGGCATGGTACAAAGCTTCATCAATAAGAAAGTATTCCTGTTCCCATCCCAGCGTAGCTGTAACTTTGGTAACGTTTTTATCGAAGTACTGACAAACCGCAACAGCTGCATTATCGAGTGCATGAAGCGCTTTCAGCAAAGGTGTTTTAAAATCAAGCGCTTCACCTGTGTATGAAACAAAAATGGTAGGAATACATAAAGTGCCACCAATAATAAAAGCAGGCGAACTTGGGTCCCAGGCAGTGTAACCGCGGGCTTCGAAAGTATTTCTGATTCCGCCGCTTGGAAAGGACGATGCATCAGGTTCCTGCTGAATGAGGTTAGATCCGCTGAAGCTTTCGATGGCACGGCCATCGGATAAGGGTTCAAAAAAAGCATCGTGCTTTTCTGCCGTAGCTCCGTTTAATGGCTGAAACCAGTGAGTAAAATGTGTAGCACCCAGATTCATGGCCCAGGCTTTCATCGAAGAAGCGACCTGATCAGCAATGTCTCTTTCAATCTGAACGCCATGTACAATGGCAGCTTTCACCTTCTCGTAAGCTTCACGACTCAGATACTCCTGAATAGCCTGCTCGCCAAAAACATGCTTCCCGTAATAATCAGAAATCTTTTCAATTGCAGGGCCCACCGGCTCGTATCCGCGATTGATGAGTGATTCAATGGCCTTAAACCTGATTGTTGACATGATAAAAATATATTTTTACGTTTTTTCGCCGACAAAGGTAATTTTTGAGGGGGTAGTTTCCAATTTTTGATGATATTTTTATGAACACCCCCTATTTTTTTAGGGGCAGCTGAAATATTTTGGCATATTTAGTATAAAACAACAGATTTTGAAAGAAAAGTCAATCTCGTAATAAGAATCTGAAATAATGATGAGTAAAAAATATGAATTGAAATTCCACTATTTTGCCATACTTTTTAATCATGAACCAATGAGGCTCTCAATTCTACTACTGCTACCAATTCTTCAAGCTTTCTTATTATTCAACCCTACAGGATTAAATGCTCAAACTGATTCAGGTGATGATACCCTGACCGTTTCAGGTGTTTGGCTTTTAAAAGGACTTCAGTCCCATAACCGCGAAAAATATGACTCGGCCTTGTACTGGTACGATAAAATCGCCTCGTTTGACACCAATTACAGTACTGCCTTGTACGAAAAGGCACTAAGTAACTTCAAACTGGAGAAATATGACAATACCCTTCTCCTATGCTCAAAGGCCGACTCGATGAATAAGTCTGATGAAATCCTATACAAGAATTTGATGGCAAGAGCTCATCAGAAAAAAGGTAATATCAGCGAAGCATACAAGATTAACTATGGTCTAAAGAAAAAATATCCGTATTACGCAGGTCTTTACACAGAAAAAGCACACCTGGCAATGGAAGAAAGCGACTGGAACCAGGCCTTGATTCAGTTGGATTCTGCTTTCAAACTGAATCCCCAGTTTCATACTACGCACCTTTATTTTTCTGAGTTGGCTTATTTATCAGGTCAGCCTGCTCTTGGAATTCTTGCCGCACATTATGGCAGTTTAAGTCTGTCTAATGCCTCCGATCAATTGCAGTTAGTGCAAATTTTAAATCTTGAAGCTGACGATAATTATAAAAGTGATTACAAGGTTCCGGAAAACCTGTTGGGGGAGTTTCCTGAAATGGATGAAATCAATCAGCTTGTTAAATCAAAAGTTTGCTACACCAAAAACTACAAACTTAAATTGAAACTTGATGAAAAATACATAAGACAATTGCAGATTATAATTGAAAACCTGGCTACAACTGAGTTAAATCAGCATGATTCTTTAAGCAATTATTATCTGGATTTTTATAAAATCGTTGCCACTAACAATATGTTCGAAGGCTGTGTATTATATGGGTTGGATGCTATTAAAGCAGCTCCTGCGGTGGCCAATTTATTAATGATAAAAAGATCGAATATTGAATATTTCTCGAAATGGCTAAATGGTGAGGTTCAAAAAATGATTGGCAGAA
>JAGQVC010000054.1 GCA_020438185.1 Bacteroidota bacterium | reverse complement strand
TTAATGGCATTAATAGGAGTTATTCTGGCAAGCATTGTAAATATGTTTATGAAAAGCGAAACCCTTGATTACATTATTAGTTATGTGGGAGTTGCTATTTTCGTTGGGCTGATTGCCTATGATACCCAAAAACTGAAAGACCTCAGTTACACGGTTGATCACGAAAGTGCCGATGGGAAAAAGGCTTCCATCATGGGCGCTTTAACGCTTTACCTCGATTTTATCAATCTGTTCCTGTTCCTGTTGCGTCTGTTTGGAAGAAGGGATTAATTTCAATACATCAAAATGAAAATCAAATTATTACTCGCGGCACTCGTGTTGGTGTCCGGAATCGCATCGGCCGGAACGGCCAATACCGGTAAGGATAAGAAACCGAAAAAACCAAAACTTGAGAAAGGCCTGTATGCAGAAATTAACACCACTAAAGGTGTGATTTTGCTGCAACTTGAGTTTGAAAAAACGCCCTTAACCGTGGCTAACTTTGTTGGACTGGCCGAAGGCGATATTCCAAATCAAGCCAAAGAAGCCGGTGTTGCCTACTACAACGGACTCAAGTTTCATCGTGTGATTAAGGATTTCATGATTCAGGGAGGAGATCCTGCCGGAAACGGAACAGGTGGCCCCGGATATAAATTTCAGGATGAAATAGTTGCAGACCTGAAACACGATAAGGCAGGTATTCTCTCAATGGCCAATGCTGGTCAGGGCACCAATGGAAGTCAGTTTTTTATCACACACAAGGCAACACCCTGGCTGGATGGCAAACACACTGTTTTCGGACATGTAATCGAAGGTCAGGACGTGGTTGATTCAATTGTTCAGGGCGATTCAATCATAAGCATCACCATTATCAGGAAAGGTAAGGATGCCAAAAAATTCAATGCCCTTAAAACCTTTAACATGCTTAAAAAATAAACCGCAATATGAAAAAGTCTCTAACCACCCTTTTGCTTTTTGCCGGGTTAAACAGCTTCGCTCAAACGGGTACAACACTCAATCTGGAAGTTGTTTCCACCGGCCAAACAAATGTGACAACCATTACAAATTGCGGCGATGAACGCGTTTTTGTTACCCTGCAGGCCGGTACTATCAAGTTTTTTAGTCCATACGGAGGATCGTCCGGAACATTCCTCAACATAACCAGCCAGGTAAACAGCTCAGGTAACGAACGCGGTCTTTTGGGACTTGCCTTTGCGCCCGATTACGCCGAAAGCGGTCATTTTTACGTAAACTACACAGCCACCGGTGGTGCTACACGCATTTCCAGGTTTACTGTTTCGGCGGGCGATCCCAATGTAGCGGATGCAGGTTCTGAGCAAATATTACTCACGATTAGTCAGCCATTCAGCAATCACAATGGTGGAAATATCGTGTTTGGTCCCGATGGTTACCTGTATATTGGTATGGGCGACGGTGGAAGCGGCGGAGACCCGAATAATAATGCGCAAAATAACCAGTCATTACTCGGCAAAATGCTTCGCATTGATGTGAGTGGAGGTGGCGACTATTCAATTCCTGCCGACAATCCTTTTTATGGCGATAATGACCCAAACAATTCTGTACTGGATGAAATCTGGGCAAAAGGTGTCAGAAATCCCTGGAGATTTAGCTTCGACCGCTTAACGGGCGACCTCTGGATTGGAGATGTGGGTCAAAATATTGAAGAGGAAGTTAATTTTCAGCCGGCATCTTCCGCCGGAGGCGAAAACTACGGATGGAGATGCTACGAAGGCAATCTTACATACAATACCAGTGGATGCCAGGCACAATCGAATTATGTTTTTCCTATTTTCACATACGACCACAGCACCCCTAACGGGTGTTCAATAACCGGTGGTTTTGTTTACCGCGGAACCCTCACCGAAGAACTTTACGGAAGATATATCGTCACCGATTACTGCAGCGGTCGAATCTGGTCAATCCTGCAGGAAGATGAAACAACGTTCAGCTCGCTCGATCACGGACAGTACACCACCTATCAGTATTCAACCTTTGGAGAAGACATGTATGGTGAACTTTATCTCGGCAGACAAAACGGGCAAATTTTGCGCGTGGGAATTGCCAATGCAGCTCCTCTTGCCTTGGCTTCAAGTAATAATAATAACATTTGCCCGGGCGAAACAGTAACATTATCAGCTCAGTACAATCCAGAACTTTCGTACCAGTGGACGCTTAATGGTGAGGATATCGAAGGAGCTGTTGAACCTGTTTATGAAACCGGCGTTGCCGGCGATTATCAGGTGCGGGTTACAAATTCAGATTTAATTTCAAGTACTTCGGATGCCATTACTATTTCTGTTGCTCCTGCACCTCCCGTGTTAAGTGCTACTGCTGCGCAGGATTCGCTTTGCGAAGATCAGGCATTCGGGTTCTCTTTAGAAGGTTCGCCTGCCGGCGGAACATTCAGCGGAACGGGCGTTGACGGTGATTTGTTTCAGCCTTTTGAGCTGGGAGCAGGTACCTATACCGTAACCTATAATTACACAACAACCGAAGGTTGTGCGTCCGAACCGTTTGATTTTGATATTGTTATCCTACCTCTACCGGAAGCAGAAATTCTTGGAATTGATGAATTCTATTGTTCCAATATCGACATCGCAATTATGCCTGAGCTGAATCCACCGGGAGGTAGCTTCTACGGCGACGGGGTTGAAAATGGCGTTTTCTCTCCTTCAAGCGCTACAGTTGGCGAGGTTCAGCTAAATTACACCTATGCCGATGAGTTTGGCTGCGGTGTAACCGTAAGCGTTTTTACCAACGTTGAAGACTGCACCGGAATCGAAGAATCGTCTGTTAATCAGCAACCGGTTATTTTCCCCAACCCGGTTAGCAATGCTGTTCACTTTCGCCTGCCGGCGGATGAACACGCGCTCTCATTCAGGCTTTTTAGTGCATCAGGTAAATTGGTTTTCGAATGCAGCGATGCCTGCATTCCGCAAAGCATGGTAGTGCAAATACCCGAAACCCTTGCTGCAGGAAATTATCTATTCGAACTGCGTTCGGATAAACAGGTATATTCCAACCAACTTATAAAAAAGTAAACCCAACTCATGAAACATATTGCTCTAATCATTTTCCTGTTTTCCTTTCTGGTTTCAGGCGCTCAAATAGAAACACCCCGGCCAAGTCCGCTTTGCACGATTAGCCAGAAAGTGGGTCTCACCGATTTTAAAATTACCTATTCCCGTCCCTCGGCCAAAGGCCGTCAGGTATTTGGAGATGTAGTGGCGTACGATAAACTGTGGCGTACAGGTGCCAACATGGCAACAGTTTTTGAAGCTTCAACCGATTTTACAATCAAGGGAACCTCAATTCCCGCGGGAGAATATGCCCTTTTTACCATTCCGGGCCGCGAAAACTGGACAATTATCCTGAGTAATGTGGCCCGCCAGTCGGGAACTAGCAGCTATAAGGAATCGGATGACCGCATCCGTTTTCAGGTTCCGGTTGGCAAATGCGATAACACAGAAACTTTCACCATTAATTTCGGGAACCTGAACGACGAAAAAGCCACCGTTGAATTGATGTGGGAAACCACAAAAGTTGGCTTTGATGTAGAAGTTAGTTTTGATGAAGTGGTAATGAAGCAGATTTCGGACGTGATGGCCGGCCCCGGAGCCGGTGAGTGTTACACGGCAGCTTCATATTATTACAAGCATAACAAGGACTTGAACAAAGCGCTGGAATGGGTTAACAAAGCTTTGGTGAATTATGAACGTTATTGGGTTTTAAGCCTGAAAGCACAGATTCAGGCCGGACTTGAAGATTACTCCGGAGCTATTCTGACTGCCGCCCGCGCCAAAGAAATGGCATCCGCCGAAGGCGATGATGCCTATGTTAAAATGAACGAGGAAAGAGCCGCTGATTGGGCCACGAAAGTGAGTACAAAAAAGCCTAAGAAAAAGTGAAAGGAATAGCAGGAAGATTACTTCCGGCAATTTTAGCAGGTGGTCTCGCTCTGGCTGCAGGTGCCGCCAATGCCCAGAAACCGGAACAACCCAAACTGGTTGTGGGGATTATTGTGGACCAGATGCGCTTTGATTACCTGTACAAGTATTACGACCGCTACGGCAAAAACGGGTTTCGCAGGTTGATCGCCGATGGCTATCAATGTAAGAACCTGAAATACAACTACGTACCAACATATACCGGCCCCGGACACAGCTCGGTTTATACCGGAACAACTCCTGCTTACCACGGTATTGTTTCGAACGACTGGATTGATATCCAAACCGGTAAATCGGTGTATTGCGCTTCCGACAATACCGTATCAACCGTAGGTTCTTCCACCGTTAAGGTGGGAAAAATGTCGCCCGCCAACCTGCTAAGCACTACCATTGGCGACGAATTGCGGCTCTCTGGCAATATGCAATCGCGGGTTTTTGGTGTAGCTTTAAAGGACAGAGCATCCATTTTACCGGCAGGCCATCTGGCCAATGCGGCTTACTGGTTCGACGGGGCTTCGGGCAATTGGGTAAGCAGCACATACTACATGCAGGAACTTCCGAAATGGCTTGAGAAATACAATGCTTCTCAACCGGCAATGAAATACCTTAATGGTAGCTGGGAAACCCTTTATCCTGTTGATTCCTACAAAGCAAGTTTGCCTGACAGCAACCCGTACGAAAAAAAATTTAAGGGCCGCGAAAGCTCAGTGTTCCCATACAACCTGAAAGAACTTATGGAGCAAAATGGCGGGCAGGAAATTATTAAGGCTACTCCATTTGGTAATTCGATTACCCGCGAAATGGCGCAATTACTTATTGAACAGGAAAATCTCGGAAAAGGGAAGTTTACCGATATGCTATGTGTGAGCTTTTCGTCGACAGATTATGTGGGACACAGTTTTGGCACCGATGCGGTTGAAACCGAAGATACTTATCTGCGACTGGATCAGGAAATTGCAACGCTGCTTGATTTTCTCGATGCCCGCTACGGTCGCTCCGGATATTTGCTGTTCCTTACTGCCGATCACGGAGGTGCCAACGTCCCCAAATACCTCATGGATATGCACGTTCCGGGAGGTTATATGGATTACGGACCGGTGTTAACGCAGGCGCAGGAAATTGTTAAATCGGTTATTGGCCGCGATTCGGGCGTAGTTGCTATAACGAACGACCAGATTTATTTGCAGCCCGATGTGATTAAAAAATCCGGGAAAACCATGCGTGAAGTGGAAGACGCTCTCGCCGAAGAACTGCTTGGTGTAAATGGTATTTTAAGCACTTCCACTGCGTGGGATATGCAGCACTATGAGTACACAGGAGGCGTGAGAAGTCTGATTGCCAACGGTTATTACGCCAAACGCTCGGGACATGTAATGATGAGTCCGGAGCCCAACTGGATTGAATACGATACAACCGGAACAACTCACGGTTCGCCCTATTCGTATGATACCCGCGTGCCGATGATCTGGTTTGGTTACACCATTTCGAAAGGAGAAACTCCACTACCCTACTACATAAATGATATTGCACCAACTATTAGCTGGTTGCTGAATATTCCTTTTCCGAATGCATGCAGCGGCAACCCGATTCCGTTGCCAATTAATACAGAATGAGCAATTTACACTATCAGTTCTCGGGGCCGGTACCCAACCGGCAAATCCTGCAAATAAAGTTTACCATTAAGGAAAACAAGCAGCAAACACTAAAAATGTGCTTGCCAAAGTGGCGCCCGGGACGATATGAATTGGGGAATTTTGCCAAAAACCTGATGTTTGTTCGTGCCTTATCGCAAAGCGGCAAGGATTTGAAAATTGAAAAAACAGCCATTCATGACTGGGAAATTCAAACCGAAGGGCATTCCGAAATAGTGATTGAATATGGTTATTACGCGGCTGTTTTAAATGCCGGTTCTACCTGGTTGCACGAGGATCAGATGTACGTAAATCCGGTGAATTGTTGCATGTATCTTCCCGATAGAATGGATGAAGCCTGCAGCTTAAGTATTGATGTTCCTGATAGTTATGAGATTGCCATTGATTGCGAGGCAAGCGCTGCCGGTACTTATACATTCAGCAATTTCGACCGGCTGGCCGATACTCCTTTTATTGCATCGGCGAAATTAAGGCATGTGAGTTTCTCGGAGTCGGAACACAACTTTCACCTTTGGTTTCAGGGAACAGAAGAGCTTCAGGAGGACAGACTGGTTCACGACTTCAGGCTGTTTTGCAGAGAACAGCTTAAAACCATGGGTGCTTTGCCTGCTTCAAACTACCATTTCCTTTATCAAATTACGGCCGATAAATCGTATCACGGAGTTGAGCACCTCAACTCAACAGTTATAGCACTAGGGCCACGAAAGGAATTATTCGGCGATGCCATTTACGAGGAGCTGCTTGGAGTGAGTTCGCATGAGCTATTTCATGCCTGGAACGTAAAATGGATTCGTCCGGCTTCCATGCTGCCTTATCGCTTTGACGAAGAAAATTACAGCCGTCTCGGCTGGATTTACGAAGGAGTTACCACCTGGTACGGAGACATGTTCCTTTATCGTTCGGGAGCTTTCAACTTCAATCAGTTTAAGAAAACCTTTGATGAGAAATTAAGAAGGCATTTCTCGAATTACGGGCGTTTTAATCTATCGGTTGGGGATTCCTCATTTGATACCTGGCTGGATGGGTATGTTTCAGGTGCGCCGCACCGAAAAACGTCTATTTATACCGAAGGTAGCCTGCTAACCTTTATTCTCGATTCCAGAATGCGGGCTTTCAACAAGGATACCAAATCGTTTGATAACGCTATGCGTTTGTTGCTGGATGAAGCGAAAGACGGAAAGGGTTATACACTTGACAGCCTCATTCGCATTTTCGATTCCATAGGTCCGGGTGACCATGCCGAATTCCTGAGAAAATATGCATTGGGAACCCATGATTTTGAACCAGAACTGAGAAAAGCGCTGCGCCGTATTGGGCTCGATATAGGTGTTACGCTCGATTTTAGTACTGTTGAGCATTCACTTGGGCTTCGTTTAAATGTTAGCGGTTCTCAGGCAGAGGTTCTTCTGGTTGCTCCCGCCTCACCGGCGGAAAAGGCCGGACTGGCAACAGGAGATATTTTGGTTGCATTAAATGGAATGCGTTGGGATTTAGCTTTGTCTCCGCAATTTGTGCCAGATGAAAAAGTTAATATCACTTATTTTAGGGGAGGCTACCTGAACTCAGCCGAACTGAAATGCAATACCGAAAAATACTTCAGATCCGCATCAGTGATTATGATTGAAAATGCAGGAGTTGAAGAAAAGACTGCTTTTAAGGCCTGGGCCGGACAGGATTATCCGGCTTCCAAATAAAATCTGAATTATGCAATTATTTGTTGAAACGAACGATTTGAGAGAGGCTGAAAAGCTGGCTGCGCTCCCTTTTGTAAATGGATTGTGTTTGAATTCGGAAAGGTTGAAAGGTTACGGAAACGGAAGTGTTGAATCGGATTTGATAAAGCTGGCAGCAACAGGCACTCAGTTGATTATAGATTTGAACGGAGACAGCTGGGAAGAATGGATTTCAGAAGCCATCCGAATTCAGGCAGCAGGATTCCCTGAAAATTCGGTAGTATTCAGAATGCCGGCAACCGCCGGTGCGCTTCAGGCTACAAAAGAACTTGAACAAAGAGGAATGCAGGCATGCATCCGATTTGTAAACACGCTGCAGCAAGGTTATCTGGCGCTTCAGGCAGGTGCCGCAATTGTGAGCATTCCATACCTCGAAATGGCTGATAAAGGAACCGAGCCCGTATTTCTGGCCTCGGAGTTACTTGAGTTCAGCGATTTGCACGCTTACAATGCCCGCATCATGCTATCGCAGGTAACCGACGGTTTACGGCTATCCGAAGCCATGCGTTGCGGAGTTGATTTGATTTCAGTTTCGGCATCTCTTGCTTTCGGCCTTCAACAGAATTTACTCGACAACCGGGCTGCCAATGAATATGTGCACGAATCGCGATTGCATGTTGTTACAGCTGCCGATGTGATGCGACGTGAACATATTTCGGTGACACTTGAAGATACTGTAACTGATGCAACAGCTAAGATGACTTTAGGCGGTTTGGGTGCTGTTGCCGTGCAGGATGGCAGCGGCAAATTGTGCGGCGTATTTACCGATGGTGACCTCAGAAGACAATTGCAGGCAAAAGGAAAAGAGTTCCTGCAAATGAAAATGAGCGATATGCAGTACAAAACTCCCGTGACTATTCAGGCGGGCTCAACCCTTGCCGAGGCTTCTTCAATTTTCAGGGAAAAACGCATCGATAATATTCTGGTGGTTGATGCCAACAAGCTGGTTGGTATAATCGACATTCAGGATCTGAATCTCTGATTCCTGTTTCACAGTTTACTGAAAACCCTTATGAGGTGCAGTAATCTTTGGATATCTGCCTAAGGTTGTTTTAC
>JAGQVC010000053.1 GCA_020438185.1 Bacteroidota bacterium | reverse complement strand
TTGCCGGATTCACTTTAAAATTGTCTCCTCCGTTGAGGAACATCATTCTCGAACCCATTATTTGAAGCATTGTTACAACAGGGTTAGAGGATTCAATAAAACAGTCATTAAAAACACCGGTGTAATACTCAGCAACTTCATTTGAATTAGCCGAAAACCACAGACAAGGAATGATTTGATTTTGCATTTATAAATACGTTTTAGGTTGAAAATGAATAGAATAATTCATATCAAAGAATACCTCAATTGAACTAGTCCCGTGGAAAAGCTCTCAGATTTATTCAGTTTGAGATTAACTGGAGAAATTCCATCTTTAAACAACTTTGTTCCTTTTCCAAGAATAGTCGGAATTATAGAAATTATCATTTCATCTATAAGGTTCAAATTCATCAGCAATAAAACAACTTCAGCCCCTCCGTCACAATAAACATCTTTATCAGAGCCTCTTATGATTTCTTTAATAAGTCCCGAAACGTCTCCGTTATAATAATTAACTTCAGCAACTGGGCTGGCAGAAGTTCGACTTAAAACCCAAACAGCCTTCTCACTATGTGGATTTACACCGCCAGTAAGTGTAAGCACTTTCTCAAAAGTTTTGCGTCCCAGTATAACTGTTCCCACACCACTGTAAAATTCGGAATAACCATAATCTTCGCCCTCCTTTGCAACCGAGTTTAAAAAATCAATATTATCATTTTCACCAGCAATAAAGCCATCAAGTGAACAAGCGATATTTAAAATAACCTTTCCCATATTAAAATTGTCTGAACTTCTGTTTAACATCAGCACTTAGAACCTTTGGAGCAACAATTATATATGAATCCACTATTGCATCAGTGATAATTTCAATTGCCGTTGACTGAATACTGATATTTGTCCAGCCTTGCTTGCCCCACGCGTTCGGAACAGGACGTATGTCTGCACCATTAATTTGCGAATAAATTGATTGATCGTTCTCAGTCAACTTAACAGTGATGCGCTCAAATTCTTTATTAAAAGTTAAAAATATCTTTTTCCTAACCCTGAATGAAGATTTTTCAAAATGCGGCTCCTCAGTCACTTCAGGTAAGCTGACTGCAAACGCTTTTATTTTTGTTAATATATCACTCATTAATTGAAATGATTGAAGTAGCTAAGTCTTTCCCTGTCGTTCATGAGAATTTCTTCAATTGAAACAGCAATAATCCTGTCCGGCTTCACTCCTCCGTCGGAATAAACCGAAGATAACGATGAGTTCAAACTATATTTTGTTCTCGGAATAGAAAACTCTACTCCGGAGTTAGGTAATCTGATTTTCTTCAGGGGACCTCCTGCAAGTGTTCTTGAGCTGCCTCCGGTAATACCACCCCAAATTTCTCCCCGTCCATGCTTCTTAATCACATTTGCCACTATCGAAGAACATGAAAAGCTGCCTCCATCAGTCAGAAAAATCACTTTTCCTTTGAACTGGTTCTTTTTGAAACAATCAAAATCACTTGTCCACTTATTTCTGAACTCAATCAACTCCCTTTCTTTGTTTTTATTTATTCTCACTCTGGCAAATGATTCAACCACCTTAAAAGGCACGTCCATTATATAGCGAAGCAGATAAATACCATTCGATAGTTCACCTCCCTGATTCCCTCTTAAATCAATATAAACACGTTGAATGCTATCACGATTAAGACGTTCAAAGAAAAATCTCATTTCTTTTTTGAAACTCTGGTGGTATTCAGCTCTTATAATATCATTGCTAAAACTTTGAATTGTCATATATGCTGAACGGGAATGTGAATCTACATAAAGTCGAATGCCCCTGCCAGAATATTGATCTGTTAATTCTCGTTTAATTCTGATTTCATTTCTCCTTAACCCTTTTATCTTAACCTGATAAACACCGGATCCTTTTTTAAATACCTTTAGATTAAACTCAACTGGGAAATTATAAAACGCCGCCAGCCAGGCTTGAATAAAGGAGGTAAATAAATATTCGGCATATGCTGAATTCCTCCCATCCCGACTAAGATGATTTACAATAAATTCTTTCGTATTTTGAGCAGTAATTCCGTTTATTCCTAAAATTACATCTCCTGAATTTAAACTTTGCTCATCACTTAAATCGCGAACAATTCTTAAACTGTCTTCAAGCCAAACCACATCAAATGGAAATAAAACTCCATCTCCAAAAAAAGACTTCAAAAAATAATCCCCGGGATAAACATACGAATGTCCATCCATCAACACCGGGGCTATAGACGCTGTGATTAAAAAGGCATTTGTTTGAGAAACACTATCAGGCAAGTTTGAGATGGTGGTGTTAAACCACGAGTTTACCTCTTCTTGCGACGAATACTCATATAAATTGGGATGCCTTAAGTACAGCTGTTGTTTAAGAAAAAGCAGATCAGATGCCATTTCCTTTTTACCGGTTAATGCAGATTGTGCAGATACCAGCGCTGAACTTAAAAAACAAGTAATAAAAAATGCAATAGTTCTTCTTTGCATTAGTATATTTTTACAATCACACAATAATCCAATTTTAATTTAACTTTTAAAAGCCGTATTTTCTATAGTATTTCTTTTTTTAACTTATTATTCCAGGTGCATCTGATACAATGCTGGAGAAGTAACGTCAAACAGGTAGAAAAATTTCTGTTATCATTTGTTCAGAGTAAACTTGCGGATATTCATCTCTCACAACCTGGAGCTCAAAAATGGCATATTTGCTAAAATATTGATTTGTTACTATGAATAAATTCTTCCTGCTGTCATTTGGCATAATTACTTCCGCTACGCTTGGTGCACAAGGCTTTTCCTCGTCATTTCTTGCTTATAATATAGCTTATATGGAAAATGCCGACCTCGATCAGGATGGCGATATGGATGTGGTTAGTGGGGGGCTCAGAGCCCTGAGCTGGGAAGAAAACATTGGAGGAGGAAATTTCATAAATCATGTAATTACCCAAACTCAGGCTGAAGTTCAGGCGGTTGTGGTTGCCGACCTTGATGGCGATGGTTACAGTGATGTTATTTCTTCCTCCTTTACCACCAATTCTGTCCACTGGAACCGAAATAACGGAATTCAGGTATTTTCATCGGTTGCTATTGCAACCAACATTGGCGGAATTACAGGTATTGCTGTTAATGACATGGATAACGATGGAGACATGGATGTGGTTATTGCATCTTTCACAAATGACAAAATTTATTTACTCAGAAACAACGGCTCCGAAATTTTTGAAACCATCGAACTGGCTTCAGGAATTGATTCTGCAATCAGAGTCAGAATCGTTGATTTTGATCAGGATGGTAAAAAAGATATCCTGGCGGCAGCCAGAGAAGGCGGACAAATTTTTTGGTTGAAAAATCAAGGTAATTCCACTTATACCAACATAAGCATTAATGCCTCGATTAATATGGTGCGCGAAATAAGAGTAACAGACATGGATCAGGATGGAGACTCTGATTTTTTGTATTGCTCAGGCGCCGGATACGGATGGTATGAAAATAATTCCGGAATATTCACACAACACCAGGTTAGCGCAAGCACGCTCATGCGCTCAATCGATGCAGCCGACCTCAATCAGGACGGACACATGGATCTGGCTATTGCCTATTACAGCGAAGATGAAATTATTTATTTGATTAATGATGGGAATTTCAATTTCCCAACTGGCTCTTCAATCGATAACCTCACATACTACGCATCAAACGTGCTGTGTGCAGACTTTACCGGCGATGGATTGGCAGATATAATGGGGGCCGGCGGAAGTGATATGAGGTTAAAAGTTAATTCGGCAGGTTTGACTTTCAGCACAATCCCGGTTAACCGATCAGCAGCTAATATCCATGGCGCTTGTCATGGTGACTTCGATAACGACGGTGATGTTGACCTGATGGAAGTTGGATTCCTGTATCTTCATTGGTACAGAAACGAAGGAAACGGAGAATATACTCCGCTGCGCATGCAGGATAATAATTTTCAATGGATTAATACTGCAAATGGAATTTACATACGGAGTGCTGATATGGACGGTGACGGTGATGATGACATTGTATTCTCCGAAAATGATAACAACCGCGTAAGTTGGATTGAAAATGCAGGCGGAGGGACTTTTCATTTACATACAGCTTTTACAATCACAGGGCCTTACAGTGTTGAACCCGTTGATTTTGATGGGGATAACGATATGGATGTGGTTGTAACAAGCACAGCTAATGATGCGGTTTATTGGTTCGAAAATGACGGCAATCAGGCCTTCACTCAACATTTTGTAACAGGTGTGTGGGATCCGTTTCACACCCGCACAGCCGATATGGATAATGATGGTGATATGGACATTGTTTTTGCCGCCGGCCCCCCTTCAAATTTAATTACTATGATGAGGAATAGCGGAAACAATACCTCATTCACGAGCTACACCATTGATGGCAATTCTCCCGGAGCGAATTGCGTACATATAAGTGATTTGGACGGCGACGGCGACCTGGATATTTTGGGAGCCTCATCAACCGACGGGCGCATTTCATGGTACCGCAGCTCAGGTGGAAACTCTCCGGTCTTCACCAAATTAACTGTGAGCACCGGTGTTGACGGGGCTACTTATGTTTATTCCGGAGATTATGATGACGATGGGGATTTGGATGTCGTTTCTACTTCATTTACAGATAAATCTGTTGATTTGTTTTTAAATGATGGTTCAGAAACATTCACAAGAGTGACTCTTGCTTATGCCATCGAAGGTGCTGACTTTGTGGAATCCGGAGATTTAGACGGTGATGGAATTGAAGAAATATATGCAACCGGTTCGGATCATTCCATACTGCAAGTATTTAAAAAACAGGATTATATAGCTCCTCCTCCAGTGACAATTGAACCGTGTTCCGAATTATTTTTCTCAGAACTCGTTGATGGAACTCAATGGAATAAGGCCATAGAAATATTTAATCCAACTTTTGAACCTGTTGACCTTACGCCATATCGCGTTTTGGTTTATGCAAACGGTTCAACAACACCCACTTCTACCCTTTATCCGAATGGAATTGTTCAACCAAATGATGTCTATGTTTTTTGTCACATTCTGGCAGATCTTGACTTTTGGTTTGAAGGTGATATTGATGGTCAGTATAATTTTAATGGCAACGATGCTTTCGTGCTGACAAAAAACGGCGATATTATTGATATTATCGGAGTCATTGGAGAAGACCCGGGGCCTGATGGATGGACCGATATGAATGGCAACGGAACTGCAAACCATACTTTGGTCCGGAAACCCGAAATAACGCATGGGTACAATTTGCAAACAGGGAATTTTGATCCTTCCGTTGAATGGATTATTTATCCCGTAAATGCCTGGCAATATATCGGTAATCACGATTGCAACTGTACTGATGCCTGTTTGCCAACAATATCCGTAATTGCCAGCGAACAAACTGTCTGTGCAGGAACTCAGATTACATTTAATGCTGAAATAACCGATGGAGGAGATAATCCAACATATTCCTGGCTGGTTGACGGTGTTGATGCAGGTACCAATTCCCCTCAATTTAGCTTTACCTTTAATCAAAGTGCTACGGTACGCTGTAGTTTGGTTTCTAATGCAGAGTGTGCTATTTCGGGAGCAATTAATTCTGAATTAATTCAAATTAATGTCACGCAGCAAACCATTCCTTCGGTTAGCATAACAGCTTCTGATACAACTGTTTGTGCTGGTTCGCAGGTTACTGCAAATGCAATTGTTCAAAATGGTGGAAATTCGCCGCAGTTCACCTGGAAAATTAATAATTCCATAGCAGGAACAAATTCAGCTTCTTTTGTCTTTACTCCAAATGATGGGGACGAATTAATTTGTGAAGTAATTTCAAATGGCCAATGTCAGATTATTTCTGACGCTCAAAGCGAATCAATCGTATTTAATGTACCGGAAAATTTAAGTCCATCTGTCAGTATTTCAGCTTCTGCCACAGCAATTTGTGCCGGCACTTTGGTTTCATTTACTGCATCGCCGTTAAACGGCGGAAATAACCCCGTTTACCAATGGAAACGAAACAATCAAAATGTAGGTAGCAACAATCCGGTGTATTCATCTTCAAGCTGGTTCAACGGTGATGTAATAACCTGCATAATAACTTCGTCTGACGATTGTAATGCCGGAAGCACCGCAACGAGTAATTCTGTCACAATAACAGTTTCTCCCAATTTAAGCCCATCTGTAAGTATTACAGCCTCTGCAACAAATATTTGTTCTTCGCAAACGGTTTCATTTACTGCAAGCCCGGTTAATGGCGGTACTGCTCCGGTTTATGAATGGAGAATTAATAATACTCCGGTGGGTAATAATCTTCAAACTTTCAGTTGGAATAACTGGAATTCAGGTGACATTGTCACCTGCCGCCTTACTTCCAACGTTGCCTGCGGTGCTGCAACCGTTACGAGCAACTCAATCGCAATGAATGTAACTCCGGCTCAAACAGCATCAGTCAATATCGATGTTGCTCAAACTGAAGTTTGTTCCGGCACATTCCTTTCTCTTCACGCACAGGCAACAAATGGTGGAAACTTCCCTTCTTATCAGTGGTATGTTAACGGAACTCAGGTTGCAACAGGCACATCAATCAATTTTGCAAACATTACTTCTGACCGAACAGTTGTGCTGATTTTAAATTCCTCGCTTTCATGCCTCACGCAAAATCCTGTTGCAGATACCGTAGACATAACTGTATTGCCAAGTTTAATACCCGAATTAATTATTGAGAGTTCAAATGATACAATTTGTGAAGGTGATGAATTACTCCTGAATGCAACAATCACGAATGGTGGAAACAACCCGGCTATTCAGTGGTATTTAAATGACATTTTTACTGGTAATACAGGATTTATTTTTGCAACATCAGCACTTGAAGAAGGTGACGTGATAACTGCACAAAGCACGGCGCAGTTGTGCATAAATGCAGCTGAATCACAACCCATTACTCCTGTGATTATCAACCCTGAACAGCCCGCCATTGTTCAACAGGATGGTTTACTCTCCGTAGCTGGACCAGAAGGTGCTGTATATTCCTGGTATTTAGATAATGAATTAATTCAAGGTGAAATTAATTCTGTTTTGCAGCCTTTTGCCACAGGTAATTACACTTGCACTTATGAGATAAACTCATGTATTTCCGCATATTCGGAACCTGTTCAGGTAATTATCACAGAAATTCGTCAAAATTCTACATCAGAATTCATACTAATACCAAATCCGGCAATAAACGAGGTTTTTATTTCAGGATTAACCGGTGAAATAGATGTGACTATTTATGATGAAACGGGCCGAATGGTTTTTGCCTGTAAGAATTATTTAATTAATTTAAATGGAATTTCCGCAGGTATGTACTTCGTGCGAATAATCAATAACAATGAAATAAAGTCAGCACATCTGATTATACTTCCTTAATGAGAAATTTAAATCTGATAATTTACTTCTGCATTTTAGGTTTTCAACCTTTATTCGGACAGTTTGCGCCTTCAGAAATCGACAGTCTGACTGAAAATGTAAACATTGAAAATTCGCCGTGTGAGAAAGCCCTTAAATTAAATATCCTTGCACGCAACTATTGCTTCCTTGACTTACACAAAGCACGCGAATCAGTCAACCAGGGACTTGAATTAAGCAGAAAAAACAATTGCCTTGCTTCAAAAGCACTACTTTTTAATACCATGTCAATCATTTGCGACATGCAGGGTAATTATTCGCATGCTTACATATATTCAGATAGTGCCTTGGCTATTAACTATTTGCTTGGCGACAAACATGCTGCTGCATCTGCCCTCGACAATAAAGGAATCTTTTATACCCATCAGGGTGATTATACATCTGCTCTCAAAATGCAGCTAAAAAGCCTTCAATTGTTCGAAGACTTGAAAGACACAGCTGCAATAGCAATAAACCTCAATAATTTATTTGGTGTATATTATTTATCTAAAGATTATGAAAACGCATTAAGAACTGGAAAAAAGGCCATCCTGTATTTTGAGAAATCCAGAAATCTGGATGGATTAGGACGCATGAATGTCAACTTATCAATGGTTCACCGTGATAATCAAAATCTTGATTCCGCATTATTTTATGCTATAAAAGGTCTTGATTATTTCAATCATCTTCAAAGCCGCGAAGGCGTAGCAGATGCATCAGTAAATCTCGCTGAAGTTTATCTTAGTTCAGGTAATTTTAATGAGGCTGAAAAGCTGATAACATTTGCTGCCGTAGAATATGAAGAAATGGGAGCTTATTCGAAAAAGCTGGACATTAAAGGAAGTTTGATTAAAATATTTGAAGCTGAAGGTAAATATTTTGAAGCTTTAAATATTGCTCTTGAAATGCTCAATCTGGCAAATACTTCTGACCAGCTTCAGTACAGAAGAGATGCG
>JAGQVC010000052.1 GCA_020438185.1 Bacteroidota bacterium | reverse complement strand
TACAACCTGCAAGCTATGAATCCGAACTAAGCGAATGGATTCAGGACGAAAAAGCAGCCATTGAGCTCATTCACATTGTTGGCACCCTGTGGTTTGACCACAGTGTTGAGTTACTGATTTTCCGCAACCAACTGGTAGACAGAAGCGCCAGCGAAATTCTTCAGCTGCATAATTACGCTCAGAATTTTGTAGGAAGAAAAATCACCGTTCATGACAGTTTAACACTGGCAAGAGAAATTGCTTCGAAGGACATTGCACCTGCACGAATTGATATTGGCAGATTGGCCACAGAGTGGATAAATGAAAAAGCCGCATATGCCGGAGCTTCAGAATTTATTACTGATAAACTGGGTCCTTTTATAGGTAAAGACAAGCGCGTTTTAACCCCAAAAGACGTTGTGCTATATGGATTCGGGAGAATTGGAAGAATAGCTGCCCGTGAATTAATTATTCAGGCCGGAAAAGGGGAGCAACTCCGGTTACGTGCTATCGTTACAAGAAGCAACTCAGCTGAAGATATTATCAAAAGAGCTGCATTATTAAGGACCGACTCTGTTCATGGACCGTTTCCGGGAACAATAATCGAAGATGTGGAAAACCATGCTTTGATTATTAACGGGCATACCGTAAAAATGATCGCGGCAAAAGATCCTGCTGACATTGATTATACCCAATACGGAATTAATAATGCTCTTGTAATTGACAACACAGGTATTTCCCGCGACCGTGAAGGGCTTTCCAAGCACCTGAGTTCCAAAGGAATTTCCAAAGTACTGTTGACGGCTCCGGGCAAAGGCGACATTCCTAATATTGTTCACGGAGTGAATCATTCTTCAGCTTCTGCTGAGAATGAAAGTATTTTTTCTGCTGCATCCTGCACTACAAATGCAATTGTTCCGGTTCTGCAGGTAATCCATAAAAATCTGGGCATTGTTGGAGGACATATTGAAACCATTCACTCATATACCAACGACCAAAACTTACTGGATAACTTCCACAAGAAGTACCGCCGAGGCAGAGCTGCTGCATTAAATATGGTGATTACCGAGACTGGTGCTGGTAGTGCAGTTGCTAAAGTAATCCCTGAACTTGGAGGTAAACTCACATCCAATGCGGTGCGGGTTCCTACACCCAATGTATCTCTTGCGATTCTGAAGCTGACGGTTGATACTGAAACCTCACGTGAAGATGTAAATTCTGTACTGAGGAACGCTGCTCTGAAAGGCGAACTTGTTGAGCAAATTCAATATTCTATTTCCAATGAACTTGTTTCCAGCGACCTTGTTGGAAATCCGTGCGCTTCGATCGTTGACAGTCCGGCTACGATTGTTGCAAATGATAAAAAATCAATTGTCCTTTACGTATGGTACGACAATGAATACGGCTATACCCGTCAGGTAATCAGGTTGGCAAAACATCTTGCTGATGTAATCAGACTCACATATTATTGATAGAAGCCTTAATCGTATAAAAAGAAAAAAGCCGGAATAAATCCGGCTTTTTTTATGCATGTTCCAAATTACTCCTTGAGCTGGTCGATAATGCTTTCGACAGAAATGCCTTCCGCCTCCGCTTTGTAATTGCGGATTACGCGATGTCTTAAAATTGCGGTTGCCACAGCATTCACATCTTCCATGTCGGGTGAGTAGCGCCCTCTGATTGCAGCATGGCATTTAGCACCTAATACTAAAAACTGAGAAGCCCTGGGGCCTGCACCCCAGGCAAGATATTTTTTAACTACATCAGGTGCGTGTTCCGAGTTGGCGCGAGTTTTTACCGCCATCTTGACTGCGTATTCAAGCACTTTATCAGGAATCGGAATTCTTCTTACCAAATCCTGATAAAACAAAATTTATTCTGCCGAGAGCACCGGATTAAGCGTTGTCACTTCATCAGAAGTAGTGCTTTTAACCACTTTAAGCTCATTTTCATACGAAGGATAGTCCACCCAGATATTAAACATAAAGCGGTCAAGCTGTGCTTCAGGTAAGGGATAGGTTCCCTCCTGCTCGATAGGATTTTGCGTTGCAAGTACGAAAAAAGGCTGCCCAAGCTCGTATCTTTTACCTGCAGCAGTAATAGCTTTCTCCTGCATTGCTTCGAGTAAAGCTGCCTGAGTTTTTGGGGGAGTTCTGTTTATCTCATCCGCCAGGATTATGTTAGCGAACAAAGGTCCTTTTATGAACTTGAAATGTCTGTTTTCGTCCAGTATCTCAGTACCAATTATATCGGAAGGCATAAGATCGGGCGTAAACTGAATCCTGTTGTATTCGAGTCCGAGAACCTTTGAAATGGTTGTTACCAAAAGTGTTTTGGCCAAACCAGGAACACCAACAAGCAGGCAATGTCCTCTGCTGAAAATCGAAATAATAACGTCTTTAACTACTTCTTCCTGACCGATAACCACGCGCCCGATTTCGGAATTGAGCCTTGAGTAGGCATCTTTCAGACTATCGATAGCTTCTGAATCAGATTTAAACTGCTGCATATTTTTACAAATTCTTTATGGTTGTTTCCAATCGTTTTCGAATACACAATTATCGTAAAGCGGGTCAATGTTAATGAAAAATCCCTGTCTTTTTCGGTGAATCCATTCATTAACCAGTTTTTCTCTTTTAGCAGCTTCGGCTGCCTGAAGAATACGCTGGTAATCATCTTTCAGATTGGCCTTATGAGGTTCCGTTCTTTCTTTGAGCATGAGTACGCGATATGCTGTTTTTTTCTCTCCTTCGCGCAGGGGAACCGGGTCTGACATCTCGCCAACCTTTAATTTATCGATGGCAAAAAAGACGCTCTGGTCCAGTTGTGAAACTTCCCATGAATTGGATCCGCTTGCAGGATTGATTAGTAAGCCACCGTTATTCTTTGTGTCATCATCGTCAGAAAACTTTGCGGCTGCCTCATCAAAGCTTATTTCACCAAGTCGTATAGCCTGCTGAATGCTATCCAGGCGAAGCCTGCATTTTTCAAGTTCTTCGGGAGAGGCTTTTGGTGATAATAAAATGTGACGGACGTTTATCATTTCACCTCTTCGTTCGATGAGCTGAATGATATGGAAGCCATACATGGTTTCAACGATATCTGAAATTTCGGTGCCTTTGAGTGCAAATGCTGCAGCTTCAAATTCAGGCACCAGGTCACCACGATTAACAAAACCCAGTTCGCCGCCTTTGGCGGCTGAAACAGCATCCTGACTATAAAATGCCGCCATCGAAGCGAAGCTTTTGCCGGAAAGAATTTTCTGCTTTATTTCGGCCAGCTCAGCCCTAACCCTGTCTTTCTCTGCCAGACTAATAGAAGGTTTGGATAGAAGTTGTGCAACTTTAACCTCACTTTCTATAAAGGGAACCGAGTCGGCCGGAATGGTATTGAAAAATGCCTTTACTTCGGATGGAGACACCTTGACTTCGCCTGCAATTTTTGATTGCATTTGCTGCACGGTAAGTTGTTCACGAATTCTTTCCCTGAATTCTTCCTTAATTTCTGTTATACTTTTACCAAGATAAGCTTCGAGTTGCTCAACTGAACCAATCTGAGAAACGAAGAATCTGATTTTCTTATTTAATTCATTGTCGACCAAATCATCACCCACAGTAACAGAATCCTTTTCTGCCTGGTTCATGAGTAATTTCTGAATGACTGTTTCTTCAAGAATGCGACATCTCAAATCAGGATCTTTAACCCCGCTTTGTGATTCAATCTGGTATGCCTGAGCTTCGATGTCGGAAAGCAGAATCGGCTTATCGCCTACTACTGCTACAATTTTATCAACGGTTACAGGCTGGCTCCATCCCGGCGAAGCCGAAATGCACAATAGCCCGGCAATTAGAAACCGAGACTTAATTTTTATAAAATTCAATATCTTTTTCATTCAAGGCATCGCTAAAAGCATCATCCTGCATTTTCTCAATGAGCATGATTTTACGTTTGTTGAGAATAATATTTTTAATCGTTGTGACTTCAAATTCCAGTGGTGCCTGACTGTCTTTAACCATAAAGCCGCTTACCCTGACAAGATACCTGAATTTATCATCTTCCGGTTCAATAATCACAGGCAAACGTGTGGATGAGCCGATGATATCATCACTCAGAGGAATTTCTTTGGTAACATCTTCAAGAAGAAGCCAATTGCTATCGTCGAGCAGGGAATTAACGGCATATAACCGGGCAAATTGCTCCAGTTTTTCCCGGTCTTCGGACTTTTCCGAGCGAAACCATTTTCTGGCTTTGTCAATATTGGGGGTTTTCAACGGTACTTTGATGTACTGAAGGCGAATGATGTTACTTTTTAATTCAAAATTATTCGGATGCTTTTCATAGTAATCTGCAATTTCTGCTTCGGTTACTACAGTATCCAGCTTTTGCTTGACAAGCTCACGTTCGTAAGCGAAAATAATTAAGGATTGTCTGTAATCCTCGAGCTGCTGGGCAACATCTTTTTCTTCATCGCGAAGATTGAGTTCAGCCCTGTGTAAGACCAAATTTCGACGAACCCACTGATTTATGTACTCGTCTGCAAACCCCGCACTGTCGTCGCCCTTTAATCCAAATGGTATTGCACGCTGCAATTCCTGACGGCTTAAATAGGTATCATAAACCCGCGCAACGGCATCCTGCTTCCTGTCATCAGAAGAGCATGAACTTGCAGCAAAAAATGCAAGAAAAATAATGATGCTGTTTCGAAATACCGCTGCTGATTTCATCAGGATTATTAAGCAAAAAAAGTCCGTCCGGGTGTGACCGTACGGACTTTCTCCGACAAATATGTCAATTATTTTACGGTTTCGAGAACGTCCTTGTAAATCTCTACTTCGTATTTCTCCTTGAGAGCCTTAATCCACTCCTGCTCGAGGAAATTCTGGTAATCTGCGGTTATTAGCCCACGTGCCTCTGAAATGCTTTTTGGAGTTGGTGCAACTACATCGGTAATTTCAACAAATGTTATCGTGCCATCTTCGTTAATTTTATCGGCCGACAGGCCTTTCTTCCATTCAACGGCATCAACTGTTTCGTTTTCGCCTTTAACAAACCGACCGTCTTCGGTCTGCAGATTCAGCTGCGACTTTTTATTGATTTTATTCTTAATTTCTTCAACCGACATGTTTTTAGATTCCCTCTTCGCTACAAGCTTTCTTGCGGCTTTTGCCACTTTGGCGTCTGCGGCCTTATAAATTACTGCATCCACACGGGTATCCCACATGTAATTATTCTTGTTCTTCTCGTAAAATCCTTCAAGACCAGCGGTGTCTTTCAGAGCCTTTGACCAAACATTCTCATCGGTGATTTCGAACAAGAGAATTCCATCCCGATATTCCTGCATGAGGAGTCTGAATTCGGGATATTTCTGCTCGAGGCGAGCATCTTCGTATGCAATTATTTGCTGTTCCTTGTAGTATTCATATGCTTTTCTAACCAAGGCTTCCACTTTTTGATCTTTAGCCTGTTTGGTTTGATTCTGTCCAAGAAACTCGGCAAAATCCTTCTGTGTAGTTACCTCAGCGCCAAGCTGGAAAAGCTTTTTATTCATACTCTCAGCTGTTGCTGACTTCCATGTTCCATTCAGGTAATTGGTATCAACCTTTGCGATGAGTTGTTCCAATGCTTTGTAATCTTCACTGAAATTATTTTCCTTCTTAATTCTGGCAATCACAGCATCCTTGCTTACTTCGGAGCGGGAATCCTTGGCAACTTTTTGCTTGAGTTCGGCTTTCATTTCATCGAAAGATGGTTGACCTTTTTTCTCCAGCAATTTTACAACGTGCCATCCGTAAGAGCTCCTGAATGGTTTACTTAAATCTCCCTCTTTGGAAAGCGCGAAAGCTATTTTTTCGAATTCCGGAACCATTTTCCCGGTACCGAACCAGGGAAGCTGACCTCCATTTTTACCTGAAGTTCTGTCATCTGAGAACTGGCTTGCAAGCAAGCCGAAGTCTTCGCCCGCTTTAAGTTTACTGTAGATTTCGTTGATTTTACTTTCAGCTTTGGCAATGGTTGTATCGTTGTCCTTCTCATTTACTTTAACCATAATATGTGCTACCCGCACCTGACCCTGGTTTGGACGCTTGTCGGTAACCTTTACCAGGTGGTAGCCAAAACGAGTACGAACCGGCATACTGATTTCACCCACTTTGGTATTGTATGCGGCAGTCTCGAAAGGGTAAACCATCATCATTGAAGTGAAATAGCCCAGGTCCCCGCCATTCTGTGTGGCGGAAGGGTCTTCGGAGTATTTGCGCGCCATAGTTTCGAAGTCTTCGCCTTTAAGCAGTTTTTCACGCACCGAAAGTGCTTTATTATATACTGCCAAGGTGTCCTTTGGCAAAGCATCCGGAGAAAGCATGAACAGGATATGGCTTGCACGAATATCTGTTTTCATGCGATCATATGCTTCTTCGATGAGCTTTTCATTCACATCCTTATCAGTAAGGTAAGGCTGTGCAAGCTGACGACGATACCCTTTTAGTTCATTCTTAAAAGCTGATAAAGTATCTTTTCCCTCTTCGCGGGCAGCTTTTACTTTCAACTTAAAATTGATGAACAGGCCCAGGTACTCATTCAAATCTTCCCGGGTTAATTCTTCCTTGTTATTGTTTTTATGATAAATCGCCTCGAATTCCGATTTTGTTACCCCGTCACCACCAACTCTGAGCAGAATTGGATCGGTGAGGCTTGAATCGTAAACTGTTTGATTGGAGATAACAGTGCTTTTTTTGTGCATTTGAGCAGAGACGGTAAGCATTGAGCCTATTCCTGCGAGCAACAAAATGTGTTTTAACCGCATTTTTCCTAATAATTTATTGAGCGTGCGAAAATAGTCTAAGCACAACACATATTCAACCCAAAATGTGTTTCTTATCAATATTTGCATTTGCCTTTCCAATTCGCACAGTGGGATTAGACTACACACGTTTATGGGTATTAACAGCTATGTTCACAAGGAAAGAAAATCAGATATATTTGCACCGATGAGCAGCAGGGCGACCCAACAGGTTGATAAGGAGCGGAATCTTGATTTCACTGAGAAGATCTCGAGCAGAGGCAATATCGGTGAACAGGAAAGAAACAACCGCATCATTAATTCTGCGATAGCCTATCTGGCTGCATTTACGATTGCATATGTGAGCTTTAACGTTGTTACCGCGCTTTTTGCGAAACGTTATCACCTTTTCTACAAGCTTTTCTTTTTCAAGGTTGAGTTCACTCAGAATTATGACTTGTGGACCATTGAATCGGTAATTAAAACTTTTATTTCCGGCCCAATTTTTTGCCTGGTAGTAGGCATTATTGCCCTGATTATTCAGAAACTGTATCGCAAGCGACCGGGCATACTGAAACTATTCTGGCTCTGGCTAGGGGTGCACTTTCTCAATTTCGTTTGTGCTGAGATGGTGCTCATGCCAATTAAAAATACCGGTTCTCAGGGAATCAATGCGAGTTACCTTGGAATTGTTGCCGATTACATGTATTGGGAAGATTTCAGTAAGTTAATCGCTTCCATTATTGCGAGTTTATTGCTGATTTTTCTGGGTTCTATTGTTGCCAAACCCTTTGTACAGCTAACCAATTCAACGCAGCATGTTTTCAAAAACGAAAACAGAATTATTTACCTGTTCCAGATTGTATTCCTGCCTTACTTAATTGGCTCTGCTGTCACCCTGATTTATTTTTCTGATGGCTCCTTTATTCTGAATCTGGCGCTCACATTCAGCATGTTCGTGGTTATTGTTTCGGTGTTTATTAATGCGCTAAAGAATAAAATGATTATGATTTACAGGCTGCCCGAAACCGGATTGATTGAGAACCGTTTTTTGATTGGGCTGGCGGCTGTTCTGATTCTGATGAAGTTGTTCCTGAACAACGGCATTATGTTCTGAGCGGGTTTTCATCCCGCGCTGTTGCGCGGAGATAATTAAACAAAACATAAATAAGATTCGCTTTTTAGCCACGAATTCATTCGTATATTTGCGCGCAATTCGGGAATAAACCCGATTTCCGATTGCATGGAAAAAACGCCACAGTTTATTGAAGGACTAACATACGATGATGTCCTGTTAGTCCCTGACTACTCAGAAATTTTACCCCGCGAAGTTGACATTAGCAGCCAGTTTTCGCGAAATATCCGATTGAATGTTCCTGTTGTATCTGCTGCAATGGATACGGTTACGGAATCGGCGCTGGCTATTGCCATAGCTCAGGAAGGCGGAATTGGTGTTTTGCATAAGAACATGAGCATAGAAAGTCAGGCTGCCGAGGTAAAGAAGGTAAAACGCTCGGAAAGCGGGATGATTATTGACCCCGTAACCATGCCTGAAGATGCCGTGGTTGCTGATGCGCTGCAATTGATGAAAGAGAATAAAATCGGCGGAATTCCGGTGGTTGACGGCGAAAAGAAACTTGCAGGAATTATCACAAACCGGGATCTCAG
>JAGQVC010000051.1 GCA_020438185.1 Bacteroidota bacterium | reverse complement strand
AAGCCATCGGGATTCAGGGTCCAGCCGGCACCGGCATTGTTGTTATTTGCTCCGCCGGCAGGTGCATCAAATGTATCGGACCAGAAAGTGGTCTGACCATTAATTCCAGCCGAAGCGAAGAAGAGAAATAACAGTGTAGCTAAGCGTAAAATTGAGTTCATGGTGGTTGATAGGTATTCCGACAAATTTAATGGAATATTCCGATGCTCAAAAGCCGATTTCGTATCCGGTTCGGTCCTGCATCTCAGACAGTTAATACTCACGAAAAGGCTTTGACTTCTGAAGTATTGTTCAACAATAGTATTTGTGTAGGGTTTATATTCGCAGCTTTCATTGTTAAAAATGAGTCAGAAAAAGGTCGATTTTCTTATCATAGGTTCAGGAATTGCCGGACTTAGCTATGCTCTTAAGGTAGCAGAATTCGGGTCGGTTTGTATGATTACAAAAAGTGATCAGGATGAATCCAATACCAAGTATGCCCAGGGCGGTATTGCCAGTGTAACATATCAGCCTGACTCAATCGAAAAACACGTCAGGGATACGTTGGTTGCAGGCGACGGTTTATGTGATGAAGAAGTTGTGAACATGGTAATCAGTGAGGGTCCGAAAAGAATTGAAGAACTGATTGAATGGGGTGCGCGTTTCGATAAAACCGAGCAAGGTGAATTTGACCTTGGGAAGGAAGGCGGGCATTCGGAGAATCGCATTCTGCATCATAAAGACAATACCGGTTGGGAAATCGAAAGAGCCCTGATAGAACAGGTTCACAGCCACAAGAATATCGAGATTCTGGACCACCATTTTGCAGTTGAAATCATTACACAGCATCATCTCGGGCAATATGTAAACAGCTCAACTCCCGGTATTACCTGTTTTGGAGCCTATGTGTTAAATACCATTACGGGTCGTACAGATGTAATTCTGGCAAGAACTACGCTGATGGCTTCCGGCGGAGCCGGGAATGTTTATGCTACAACCACAAACCCCAGAATTGCCACAGGCGATGGGGTTGCTATGGTTTACCGGGCAAAAGGACGTGTTGCTGATATGGAATTTATTCAGTTTCATCCTACAGCCATGTATCAACCCGGGGTTCAGCCTGCATTTCTGATAACCGAGGCACTTCGGGGCGACGGGGCAGTTTTGCGCAACCAAAAAGGTGAGGAGTTCATGTACCGTTATGATGAGAGGGGTTCGCTGGCGCCACGTGATATTGTTGCCCGTGCAATCGACAACGAATTGAAAGTGAACGGGGAGGATTATGTATTACTTGATTGCAAAAATATTCAGCCGGAACGGCTTGAGCTGCATTTCCCGAATATTCTGGCACGTTGCCGGGCTGCCGGAATTGACCCGCTTATGGAATCCATACCGGTTGTGCCTGCATGTCATTACATGTGTGGAGGCATCGTTGTAGATCAGAACGGACAAACTTCAATCAATCATTTGTACGCTGCCGGAGAATGCAGCCGCACCGGTTTGCATGGCGGTAACAGACTGGCATCCAATTCGTTGCTGGAAGCTTTGGTTTACTCGAACCGGGCCTCGAATGATGTAATCCGGAAATTTGAAATGGTAGAATTTGCCCAAAACGTGCCTGAATGGGACATAAAAGGCACCGCCGACCCTGAGGAAATGGTTTTGATTACCCAAACACAAAAGGAATTGCAGGCAATTATGAGCAATTATGTTGGAATTGTGCGCAGCAATATCCGTTTGGAACGGGCTCTGGACCGCTTGCAGATTCTGAACCGGGAAACCGAGAATATGTACAGGAGAACCACTCTTAGTGCACCACTCTGTGAGCTGCGGAATCTGATTCTTGTTGGTTATCTTATAATTAAGGCTGCCCGCCTGAGAAAAGAAAGCCGGGGGCTCCATTATTCAATAGATTACCCCCGGCCGGGTGAGACTTTGCTCAGAACTTCGGGTCAGAAACCCTGAATAATCATGGATTTCGGGTAACGAACCGAGTAGCCCATTTTTAACTTTTTGATTTCTCCCGGTTTGAGGGTGATTTCCCAGATTAATTTGCCTGTATCCTTTTCGTAACGGGCATCTTCCGCATCCAGTTTCTCGATTGTAAGTTCCTCGTTTGTGGTGAGTGGAACCTGGTCTTCGACCCTGATTTTAACCTCTGTTTTGCGCGTATTTTTAATTTCTGTTTCGAACTGGCGTGTTTGTTTGATGTAATTCCCCGAAATACTCACTTTCTCCTTGAAATCTTTTACCATTTTGCGGTTCACCTTGATGTTATTATCGCGGCCCAGGGCAAAACTCAAAGTATCATCGGTAATTCCGGCGTCGAAATAAGATTTTCCAACGAAGTTGTTTTCAAAGTAAATATTGGCATCGCCGGGCAACAACTCAGAGTGATTCCAGCCTTTCAGCTCAGCCACCAGAAATGCGTCCTTATCCAGTTTAGGAGCGCTGAAATACTTATAATCGGCTTCCATGTTATACTCCTGAATCTCAACAATATTGGGCTTTCCGTCGGAAGCAATGGTGTATGGAATGCTGATTTCGAATATTGAATTGGTTGATGTGGTTTGAACCCAGGTGTATGAGGCAGGAGTTATTGATTTTTGGTTGGCAGAAATTGTAACTTCACTTAGTGCTGCGGCAGGTGCCAGGTCAGCATCACGGCGATATGCTCCGGCAGCTTTTTCATCGTTGGCTTCCTCCATTTTATATCTGGCACGGGGTCTTGGTGTATTTTTATTCATCAAATACAGCATCCAGGGGTTTAATTCCGGCTTATTGCCGGGAAGTGAAGGATTTCCGGTACTTAATGAAAGCTTTACGTTTTTCCAGTCGGTTCCCGTATTCTGGTAAACTGCCGCCTTGGCAGTAATCTGAGCTTTGGAATTTATATCGTTCACCCGAATATCGTACATGGGAACCCAATGGCAGTTATTAACCACATAACTAAGCTCAAATTTGGTATTAACAGCTGTTGCATTGGTTAGTTGAACCACAATTTCGCCCGATGGCTTGGCTCCTTTATTCCTGATTTGGTTGAGTTGATTTTCGAGCCGAATGATTTGTTTCTGAACCTCTTTTTCCTTCTCGGTGAGCTCCAGATTTTTGAAAGTTATTTCTTCGAAACGAGCCCGGAAGAAATCAGCCATTTTCGCAAGCTCTGCTGTACTTACACCGGTATTGTTTCCCCCAATCGAGCGGTTGGCCTGCAACATCTGAATTTCTTCCTGAAAGTTGCCTTGCCGGATATCGATTTTGGATTTCTCGAGTCTGAATTTTTCGAGGGAGTCAAGTACCAGTTTATATTCTTTGTCTTCGGTTGGTTGCAGGTAATTCAACCTGGAACTCACGCTCATAATTGTAAGTGCGGTATTTGCTTTTACCTGTATGGAGTTTTCGTCAATTCCGGTTGGCAAACCGGTAAAAACAACTGTTTTGGTTTGCGAATTTAATGTGGCCGAACCACTGGTTTCGAGTCGCGCATTGCTAAGGTAAACCGTAACTTTTTCAACGGTGGTTTTTATCTTCGTTTCATTTTCGGCTGTGCCGGAGATGAGTATAGCAGGAACCAGCAGAAGCTGGGAAATGATTAATGCTTTCATAGGATTTAATATTTTGCGCAGCGGTTTATGCTTCGGCAAGATTCAGGTTCAAACTATTATTTCTATTCTGCAAAATAAAGGATTATGGCTCTAATTAAAAGTGTTCTGGATAAATCGCCCTCATTCGGGCGGAATTGTTTTTTAGCCGAAAATTCAACAATTATCGGTGACGTGATAATGGGGGACGACTGCTCGGTTTGGTTTCAGGCGGTAGTGCGCGGTGATGTTAATTCAATCCGGATGGGCGATAAGGTTAATATTCAGGATGGAGCCGTTATTCATTGCACATATCAGACTGCCGAAACGGTTATTGGAAATCGTGTTTCGGTTGGACATCGCGCCATTGTACATGGATGCACGATACATGATAATGTGTTGGTTGGAATGGGCTCAATCATTATGGATCATGCTGTTGTAGAATCCGGAAGCATTATCGCAGCGGGAGCTGTGGTGCTGGAAAATGCCCACATTGATAGCGGATGGATTTGGGCAGGCATCCCGGCGAAGCCGGTAAAAAAAGTGAGCGCCGAACTGCTTAAAGGCCAGATTGACCGGATTGCCGATAATTACCTGAAGTATTCGGGTTGGTTTAAATAATTAATCGCTGAGGCGACTTTTTACCCATTCGAACATATCGATTACCTGAGATTCAGGAACCTGTTTCTGGTAAGAATTCAGCCATTTTTTGACCTGAGATTTCAATTGAGTATTCAGTTCTCCGTCTTTTTTAGCCATGCCCAGCAAAATGCTGAGCAGTTCCTTCATGGCAGACCTCATTTCGAGTTGTGTGGAATAATCCCGGGCAATCTGCCGGCCTCTTAAAAGCACCGTGTCCCATTCATCGCCTTCGGCACGCATGATAAGCTCGGAAAATTCGATTTTCAGCTTCAATTCATCATCTGCCTGGTTGTAGGCCGGCAACCTTTCAACAGATGCAATCTGCTTCATGGCGGGTTTAAGCTGACCATCTTCGAAAAGGCATAGCGCCAGATTGAGATGGACAATTAATCCATACAAAGGGTGCTTTTGCAGCAGCGGATTCCTTATTGTATCCCGCAGAATGCGGATAGCCTCCGGCAGATTGAGGACAGAATTGGCATAGATAAGAGCGCTGTTATAGAATATGAAATACTTATCGTAATAAGCCTCATCATATTCCATCATTGCTTCACGCAGGCCTTCGGCCGATTTGAGGGATTCGCTGATTTTTCCCGATTTGAAGAGCGCATTCGTCTTCCAGGTGAGCAGTTTAAGTTTGGCATCGTGGTTAAATGCGGTAAACACACCCGAACGATTTAGCATTTTGAGATTTTCTTCGAGATAATCGGCCAGTTTGCTGTATTCGTGTTGCTGTAAAAGCAAACGGGCAATCCCTTCGGTTAAGCGCAAACGCATTGGCGCCGAATTGCGCAGCTCAGGAACTTGTGTAAAATCTTCGATTGCCTGTTTCAGGATTGTGGTAGTTTCCTTATCGGCGCTGCCGGTTTGCTGTGAAACGGTGAGTTTGTAATTCAAACCTGTAAGCAATTCGTCCAGTGATTTAACCGCGGTGAGTTTCCTCAGGTTCTGTTTTCTTTTGTCGATAAAATCCTGCGGATTGATTTGGGTGAGGTGCATCGAAGCATTAATCAATCCTGAATAAACGAGTTCGAGTACATCGTAAAACTGATGTTCTTCGGCAATTTTACCGGCCTTTTCGAAATAATCGCGAGCCAGTTCATATTCCTGCCTCGAAAACCATTCTTTGCCAAGTTGGTAAAGCTGAAGTGCTTCGGATTCAGGGTTTCGGGCAAAAAAGAATGTGTGCTGACTGTGATCGAGGTATTTTCGCAATCGGTTTTTGAGCTGGTACAAGGCATTGAGGTTTTCAACCCCTTCCATTTTACTTAGTAATTCGTTGTTGCTTAGTTCCTGCCGGTTACGGCGAATCAGGTCGAAAAGCGTAATTACTTTCCGGTTGCCCGATGCCGTATTGATGCGTTCCATGAATAACTTGAAGGCCCGGATCTCCTCCTTGTTCATGGAATGTATGATTCGATGTAAGATTTGCAAATTGAACCTGTAAGATTGTTGATGGTAAAAATACAGAAATGAAGGAAAGAGCCCTATCTTAGCAAAAATTACCTGAAGATGAGTCTAGTCAAATTGTGGTTAAGTGTGTTTTTGCTTGGTGTTGCAGGCTTTGCGAATGCTCAGCTCAGTGTTACCAATGTAACCGGCTTCGAAAATCCGGTTGATTATTCATTCATTGGAGGCAATTTGTATTTGCAGGTAACTGTTTACAATTCAGACGATACACCCGAAACGGAAGATGTTACCATCATGTATCTCACGGATCAGATGGAGTTGAATGCCAGTCCGGCTGAAGAACTTATTCAGCAAACCTATATGGACATTCCGGGTATGAGTTCTGTAAACTATTCGGTTCCCGCGTTCAACGTAAACACTGAACAATTCCGCGTTGGGGGAAATATTGTTGTTATCTGGCCTTCTTACAGTCATCCACCGGATGATTCCCTGCTTGTTAATGTGACTGTTAATGATACACTTACAGCTGCATACTCTAAGTTTTTCAGCGAACCCGAAGCCCGAAGTCAGGTGCTTAAAATGCTCCACCAGAATTTACCGCTGGTTCCGGGAATTGAAAAAGTGGAAGTTTACGATACCAGAGGCCGCTTGCTGAGAACATACTCAGGTGATGCAATTGAAGGGCCGGCCGATTTGCCTGGAGGGATTTTGTTTGTGAAAGTTTATACCACTGCAGGAACCTATTTCAGCTTCGGAACGCGGGCCTGTGAACAAGGTTCTTTTGAAGAGAAACCCTGATTATTTAGTAAATTTTTGGGTTCCTAATTCAGACTGAATAAAATACAATCCCGAACTCAGATTGCCGGTTTCAATTCGAAACATGTTTCCGGAATTTAAAACCTGAATGGATTTCAGCAGTTTTCCTGATGAATCGAACAAGCTGAACTGAACTTTTTTAGATGAAATTCCATTTGTTTTCAGGTACAGAAAATCATCAGCTGGAACCGGAAACAGGGCAATTTCACTTGCGTTGTAATCCCGCGTAGCGGTGCTTAATTCAAAAATCTGGCTGTATGTATTTGCAAATTCATAAGTCGCGTTGCATCCCGGGGTAGCATCCCAGTTAATGCTCCATGTCATTAATCCGCCTATGGCGGGATAGGAACCTGCATTCTGAAGCGAATACGAGCCAGGCTGCGGGCCGTTCCCAATCAGATAATTAACCGCGGCTTCCAGGCTATCTGCTGAAATGAAGCCACCACCCGCAGCCATGGGACAGGCAGGTAATCCAATACAGATTTTTTCCTGAGGGAAACCTTCGAAGGCGCCACCGGAAGTATTGAACCCTGAAATGAGAGCCTCTGTCTGAGACAAAATGAAATCGGTGGTTCCCTGTACGTAAACATTGCCATCGATGCCATACATGGAGCCGCTGTTGTATAATTGAACCTGTAGGTAATCAAGCGAATCACGCAATGCGTCAAGTACCGGCAGATAAGCACCCCAAATTCCGCCATATGCTGATTGCCCGCCCTGCACAAAAGCTGTTTCAGGCGCAGCCGTTAGCATCATCTTCCTGCCATACGTCTGGTGGAAAGATTCCATGATTTCCCGAAACGCATCAATTATAAGTAAAACCGACTGGTCAACCGGTTCACTAATGGTGCCGCCGGAAACGGATAATGATGCTCCTTCGAAGTCAATATCCAGCCCGTCGGGCTGATAGGTTTGAATAATATCGAGGATTGTATTTACAAACACTGATTTTTCCTGTTCTGAACTAACATGTACCGGCGCAGTTGCGCCACCAATGCTGAAAAGTACTTTTTTGTCCTGCGATTGCAACAATTGAATATCGGCTGCAAACTCCGAAGGAGTAGCAGATTCGGGGCTGAATGCCATCTGGTAAGTTGTACCATTTTCGGGTACAATAAAGGAAATGCAAATAATATCGTATTGAGAATCAATCTCATTCAACGCGAGATAAGGTGCTGATGCATCATTCCAGTTATGCCAGTACCCGGTTAACACCTGATTTTGAGCCTGGGAAACCAGGCTAAATGCCATACAGAATATTAAGAGTTGTTTTTTCATGTTAAATGGAGCTTTACCCGTTGACACGGTAAATATCACTCTATCCACTTTCAACTCAGTGCTGTTTGTAAGAATCTGGTGCAGATTATTCGCTATTGCGCTACACAGGTTTATCAGCCATTACTCCAATCCGCGGTACCTGCGGTAATCATTGAAGCGCTTTTTAACATAAACCACCAGATCGTATTCGGTATCGAAGAGGTTATAGGTCTGTTTTAACCCCGAAAAAGCGATAAAATCATCCATATCAGCTTCATCCAGATCAATGATATGTGCCAGCATGTAACGGGTAAAGAGGTCGCGCAGCAATTCCTGTTTGGCGTCTTCGGCCTTAAGTTCCGAAATCTTACGAATCGCCTTTCCTTCTTTACTGAATTGCATATAAAGAAAGGTAATCGGGCTTTCGATTGCACTCGAAACGGGCACCTGATGACTCACTTTTGAGCGTTCTGCCACTTCGAGTTCTTTCAGAATTTGATCGAATGTTTTGGGTGCTTTTACCTGAAATTCTCTGATCTGAACCGGTTTAGGCTTTAAACGGATATTCAGTTTATAGGCCTGTTTGGGAACCGAATCCGATAAGATTACGGTTTGCATGTTGTAGCCTGTCAATGATACAAGGAGTGAATCGTTGGGGCGGGTGGTAATTTTAAATTTCCCTCCGGTATCGCAAAATACACCGTTACCGGTGCGATGAATTATAACGAATGAGTAGGGCAGCGGA